>DCQY01000023.1 GCA_002323995.1 Akkermansiaceae bacterium UBA1506
AAAGACACCACGGTGAAACCGACACCGCGCTTCGAGTGAAGGATTTTGTTCAGCAATACCCGGATTGCTTTGAGCGGTCGCAGCAAGTCGGTCACATCACGGGTTCGGGCTGGATTGTCGACTCTTCTGGAAAACGCACACTACTGACTCATCATGCCAAGCTTGACCTCTGGCTTCAGCCAGGAGGACATGCTGACGGGAATCCAGATTTGTTGTCGGTGGCTCTGCAAGAGTGTGTCGAGGAAACGGGGCTCAGGGCCCTGGGAACGGTCAGCACTGAGATTTTTGATTTGGATGTGCACGGCATTCCAGAACGAAAGGGCGAGCCATCGCACTTTCATTACGATATCCGGTTTCTTCTGCAGGCTGGAGAAGATGATAGTTATGTCGTGACCGATGAGTCTCACGACCTCGCGTGGGTCGAAATGCAGTCGCTGGAGGACTACACCGTCGAATGGTCCATGCGCCGGATGCGTGATAAGGCGCTGAGGCACTTCACTTGAGGAGTTTATCAGCCGTTATTTTACTGCGTAGAGATAATCGTCGGTTCGAATATATAGAGTTCCGTTGGCGGGGACGATACTGGAACGGATATTTACACTCTGAGACGAACCAAACATCGCAGTGTGAAGCATGACGCCTCCATTTTCACCAGCGCTGTAGACGAAGACCTCACCTAGGTGGCTGATGAAGTAAAGTTTTCCATCGACGACTGTTGGAGAGGACTCAATCTTGGTCTTCCCTTCAATCCGGGAACTCCAGACAAACTTCCCGGTCGTTGGGTGGAGGCAGGTAATGAACTTGTTACGGCCGTTGAGTACGTAGAAGTAGCCGTCATAGAATGCGGGTGAGGGGACATCAGAGGTAACCTCCTTGCCCTTAGAAGTCCAGAGGTTGCCACTAGTTGAGATGTCGCCAGATCCCCCGGACTCAATGCCGTAGACTGGGGATCCCTTGGGGCCACAAATCAAGATCATACCTTCACCATAAGTCGCGGTCGGGACAAGACGCCAATGACCAATTTTCTCGGGATTGTAGGTGCTCCATCGCCAGAGTTCTTCCCCAGTCTTGGGATTATGTCCCGTGAGACAGTCGGCGCCGACGATGAGGAGTTCGTCGCGGGTGTCTGTCGTGATTGGAATAGGAGTGCTGAAAGCTTCTTTGGACTCCATCACCGCCTCGTTGTCGCGCATATGCCTCCACTTGGTTTCACCAGTAGCGGGATCCATGGCGAGAAGGTAGGAATTGATTGGTCCATCGCTACGACCATAGCCGTTGACGGGTTGGTCGCGCTGCAGAACCTGTAGATATAAAATGTTGTTAACCAATTGGGGTGAACTGGAGAATGTCCACTGCATCGCGAACTGGCCGTAGTCTTCTTCCACGTTGCGGTGCCATACCTGGTTGCCGTCGAAATCGAAGGCGGCAAGGTCGCCCGAACCGGTAAAGAAGAATACCAGTTTACCGTCGGTCACGGCGGAAGCACCTGCCGTATTGGTTCTTTCATCGCGCATCGCCTCGTCGCTGAATTCCTTAGACCAGACAATTTTGCCAGTGTTTGCATTGATTCGAATAGCGAGAATAGCGCTGTTATCAGCGTTGGCGGAAGTTAAGAAGATGGCATTTTCCCAAATGATCGGAGTGGAACCACCGGCGCCGGGAAGCTGAGTTTTCCAGGCCGCATCTTCCTTGGTGAAAGTGGTGGGGTAGCCGGTCTCATCGGATGAACCGTCAAAGTTTGGACCTCGCCAGTTCGGCCAGTTACTGGCTGAAACCGTAAGAGCGGATGAAGCGATCCCGATGAGGGCTGAGGCAAGGGTAAGGTGGGCAGTTTTCTTCATGAATCGAAAGAAAGTTATAGCCTCTAGATTCGGTAGGCTGCTATTATCTGTCAAGCTGCCGAATAGGCAAAGACGGGGCGTCATTTGTGCAAGATTTATGAAACAATTGCTCTTGATCCGACATGGCAAATCGAGCTGGGATATTTCGGAACTCTCTGACCACGAAAGACCGCTTAATGAGCGTGGAAAGCGGGACGCTCCAAGAATGGCGGCTGCGCTGAAGAGCAGAGAAATAGAACCAGGGCATATCGCTTCGAGTAGCGCAGTAAGAGCTGCGACAACGGCTCGGATCCTCGCCGAGAGAATTAGTTATCCCGAAGCAAAAATCATCTATGACCGTTCTCTTTACCTCGCTTCTGCCAGAGAGATTCTGACTGTCGTTCAGCAGTTTGATGAATCGGTTGAGACCGCTTTTTTGTTTGGTCATAATCCCGGGATGCATGCCTTGGTAAATCGACTGGCATTGAGTGACCCGGTGGATGAGTTCCCCACGCTGGCGGTTGGTTGGCTGAACTTAAAGATAGAGTTTTGGGGTGAGGCTGAATTTGGCTGTGGAACCTTGACTGAGTTGTTGACGCCGCGAACCTTAGATTGAGCCACAATTTCCCTTCCAGAACCATGAACCAGACACCACCTCCCTTGGAAAATCCCAATCAGATGAATCAATCTCCTGCCCAAAGCAGTGGAGGAGGAGGAAAATGCGCAGCGGGTTGCGGTATCGGTTGCCTTATCGTGGTCGCGCTGTGCGTTGCGCTGGGAATTGGTGGCTATTTTTGGGCTAAAGGAAAAGTGGAGGAAGCTGTGGATTTGTTCACTTCTGATACCGCGGAAGAAATTGTGGCCCCCAAAGCCCCTAAGCTTCAGGTCGAGCAGGTGCTGGCTAGATTTGATCAATTTGCTGATGAAATGGAGGCAGGAAATGTGTCAGAACCTCTCATTCTCACCGGAGAAGAGTTGAATCTCCTTTTACACAATCACGAGAATTTCAGCGATTTCGCCGGGATGGCAGCGGTAGAGATTGACGAAGATGTCTTGAAAGCCAGGGTGAGTATTGATCTCGAAAGTCTTGAGGTTCCGATCAACTTCATTGCTGAACAGTTTGAAGGAAGATATTTCAACGGGACCGGTGGATTCAGCCTGAATATGAACCGTGGTCGGCTTGCTCTTTATTTAGAAGAACTTGAGGTCAATGGAATGAAAGTTCCTGAAATCTACATTCAGGAGATGAGTGAAGAAAACCTTTTTAAGGATCTCCAGAACACCCCCGAAATAGATAATTTCTTCAGCAAGCTTTCAGACCTCAAAGTCGAAGATGGAAAGATGATTATCGTACCGAAATAGGAGGCTCGATCACATTTTTTCATAGGTGCCCTCATCGCGCTTTTCCAGAACGGTAAAACCTGCTTTCTTTGCGTCGGTGACTGAAAGTGGCTTGGTGATTTTTGGCGAGTTTATCCCCTTGGAAACCAGTTTTTTGAGAGGAGTTCGACAGAGAGGACACCGGTCCAAAGGAGGGCGTGTGACCGGGCGGCGCAATTCAAATCCTTGACTACAAATTCGGCAGCCTCTTTCCAAGTCGATCGCGATGTATTCGTAAATCGGCATCGTCTAATTATCCGGTGACAGGTGACGCTTTGCAACTCAATTGGCGAGGCGCTTACACAGGGCACAAAAAAAGCGAAGCCGGATGGCCTCGCCTTTGGAAAGATCCTTCGGTTGGACCTCCGACTACCAACTTGACTTGGTAACCCCTGGTATCATGCCGTGGGAGGCAAGTTCGCGAAACGTGATCCGAGACATCTTAAAGCGACGAAGATAACCACGGCGACGACCGGTGACCTCACAACGGTTGACCAGACGAGTGGGGCTTGCGTCGCGGGGAAGCATCGTAAGACCAGCGTAGTCTTTTTCTGCCTTCAGCTTAGCACGAAGCTTGGCGTACTTTTCTACAGTACGCCCTTTCCGCTTGTTTCTGGAGATCCAACTCTTCTTTGCCATGGGGAGGGGAATTTACGCGTTTTGACCAGAATACAAGCGGAAATTCAGGATTTCAGGAGCTTAGGACGCTTTTGGAGACTATTTTGGCCGGGTGAGGAGTGGCTTGGAGGAAAATACCCAATGTTTCAATCTGGGCTAGCGAACTACTCGGGCATTACCACCGCCTACGATTTTCTCTACTTCTGCGAGTGAAGCCATCGTGGTATCTCCCGGAGTTGTCATGGCCAGAGCACCGTGAGCAGCACCGTAATTGATGGCTTTTGCAGGGTCATTGTGAGCGAGGAAACCATAGGCAAAACCAGAGGCAAAGCTGTCACCTCCACCGACACGGTCAAGAATTTCTAGGTTCGGGTAAGGGGTTGCCTCGTGAAATTCGTTTTCGTGCCAGCAGATAGCGCCCCAATCGTTGACAGTAGCAGTGTGGACCTCCCGCAGAGTAGTTGCAGTGGCCTTAAAATTAGGAAATTCGTTCACGGCTGTTTCGATCATGCGCTTGAAATTACTTACGTCGATCCCCCTGATATTTTCGTCCACACCTTCAACCTCGAATCCAAGGCTTGCTGTGAAATCCTCCTCGTTGCCGATCATGACATCGACGTATTTCGCAATCTCGCGATTCACCTCCTGAGCCTTGGCGAGCCCGCCAATTGCGCTCCAGAGAGAGGGGCGATAGTTGAGGTCGTAGCTGACAATCGTACCGTGCTTTTGAGCTGCTCGGCATGCTTCGATGGTCACTTCGGCGGCGGTTTCGCTAAGGGCCGCGAAGATACCACCGGTGTGGAACCAGCGGGCGCCATGATTTCCGAAGACGTCTTCCCAGTCAATGTCGCCCGGCTTGAGCTGGCTGGCAGCTGTGTTGGCACGGTCAGGGCAGCCCACAGCACCACGAATTCCGTAGCCACGCTCTGTAAAGTTGAGGCCGTTTCGCACCTCTCTGCCGATACCGTCATAATCGCGCCAATGGATAAAGCGCGTGTCGACTCCGCCCTGAAGAATGAAGTCCTCAACTAGACGCCCAACGGGATTGTCTGCGAATGCCGTAACACAAGCTGTTCGAAGTCCGAAGCAGCGACGCAAACCGCGGGTCACATTGTATTCCCCGCCACCTTCCCAGGCCTCGAAGTTGCGTGAAGTGTGGATTCGGCCTTCACCGGGGTCCAGGCGCAGCATGACCTCGCCGAGAGAAATTGCATCAAAGGCAACTTCGGAAGGAGACTTTATATTCAGCATGTTTCTGTGGCGTAAGTTGAGATCTAGAATTGGTTCGCCTGAATGTAGTCGGGATCATCATTCAGGAAATTGATAAGGTTATGAGTCGCTCGGAGGGCCTGGCGCTCAACGCTTTCGTAGGTGCGGGAGGCGATGTGGCTTGTAATGATGCAGTTGGGAGTTTTGAAAAGTTTATGATTTTCAGGGGGTGGTTCCTGGTCGAGCACATCTGCTCCGTAACCAGCTGCCTTTCCGGATTCGAGAGCAGCGGCCATATCATCGGTTTGGACCAGTTCGCCACGGGCGCAGTTTAGAACAATCACGTCGTTCTGCATTTCTGCAATCTTCTCGGCATTGATCATGCCTCGGGTATTATCGTCGAGAAAGCAATGAAGACTTACGACGTTTGCCTTGGTGAGCACTTCATCCATAGAAGAGCAGCGGGTCACCTCATTGTGGGTCGCAAACTCTTCATCAAAATATGGGTCGAAAGCGATCACCTTCATACCGAAGGCGCGAGCTCTTGTTGCGACTTCCTTACCGATTCGACCCAGCCCGATAATTCCCATGGTTTTACCAAGAATTTCGTGGCCGACAGGTTTCTTCCATCCAGCTTGCCATTTGCCGGCAATGACGTCTGTGGCATTCTCCTGAATTTTCTTTGAGAGACTAAGAAGAAGCCCGAAGGTATGTTCGGCAACGGTCGTGTGATTCACTCCTGGAGTGTTCAGCACAGGAAGTTTTTGCTCGCTCGCGTAAGCAACATCTATCTTGTCGAGGCCGATACCGTATTTGCTGATTACCTTGAGGCGGGGGAGGGATTTGTCTAACACCGTCCTCGAGATAGCATCGTCACCGCAGAGGAAGGCGTCAAACTCGCCAGCGAGATCGAGCATTGCGGACTCAGGCAGCGGTCCACGTTCGCGAGCAATTTCGAAACCTTGGGATTCCAGCAGTTCGTGATGGGGGCCAGGAGTATCCTGATAACTCGTGGTGCTAAGCAAAATACGGGTTGTCATGTGCAGCCCGAACGGTTAGCGAAATGTGGAGCACGGGCAAGAAACAAAATGCGCAGTAATGCGACAATTTACGCAGATTGAATTTTTTACGCAGATGTCTAACGGGATACAGCGCGAACTCGGATCTCAACCTCTCAACGAATTATTGGAAAAGTGGGGACTCGACAACCACGAACTAGTCGAGGCGAGTAAAGAGCAACTGACCCACAAGCAAGTTCAAAAAGCTCGTAAGGGGCGGCGAGTTAGTGCTAATATACAACGGAAAATTCTTAACGCACTGAAGTCGGTCACTGAAGAGAGGGGGCTTGATTCAGATTTTTCACTCGTTGATTTGTTCAATTACCATAGTTGAACGGAACCCATGCAGATTTCCCGCAAAGCCGACTATGCGCTGAGAGCGATGACCATCCTTGGATCGCTCTCGCCCGACCGGACGATGCTGGCCCAGGAACTGGCCAGCGCCGGTAAAATTCCGATTAAATTTCTCGAGCAGATTCTTCTCATTCTGAAGCGTTCCGGACTACTGAGAAGTAAGCGTGGTGTAGGAGGAGGATATCGATTGGCGAGAGAAAGTCGGCTAATTTCGGTGGCAGAAGTAATTGAGGCCGTCGATGGCCAGTTAGTGACCTTCATTGCTGCCGATGATTTTCCCACGTTTTCCGGTTCCGCTGGGATGGTGAAATGCCTTAAAGAGGCTCAGTCTCTGATCAACGAGCGTCTCGGCGAGACCAGTATCGAAGACCTCGTTCAGAACGGTAGCGAAGACGTGATGGTCGGCTACGGGATCTAAAGGGCCATTGACATTCGAACTATTTTGTAGAGGTATTCTTGTCCCTTGCGGTCGTCATAAACCGGCGATCTGATGTTTTTTGAATGATTGCGGAAACGATTGCGACTCAATTTGATGTCCCAGGACGTCTCGTGACTCTGCGGCCCATTGGTGCCGGTAACGTCAATGATACTTATCTAGTGATCCTGAGAACAACCTTCTCTGAGGAACAGTATATTCTGCAACGTATCAATCGAACCGTCTTTAAAGACCCAGCCGCGGTGATGTCGAATATGAAAGTTGTGACCGATCATGCTCACAAGCGAATCGCCTCGGAAGCTGATTCAGCCGATCGGATCTGGCAACTGCCACGAGTGATTTCAGCAAAAGATGGCGGTGATTTCGTTCTCGATGGGGAAGGGGAATACTGGCGGGCACTCTCCATGATCGCGAGTACGATTAGTTATGAGAAAGTAAGTAAACCGGAGCATGCCGCGGAGGCGGGTTTGGTACTGGGACACTTCCAGCGCATCATCTCCGATTTTCCAATTGAGCAATTGGCTGATACACTGCCTGGATTTCATATTACCCCGGCTTATCTTTCGTCCTTTGACGAAGCGCTTGAGACTGAAACGGGTCAGGCGCGGTTGGCCGCATTGTCGGAGGCTCGCCGCTTAAGTCAGTTCGTTGAGGCGCGGCGTGAGTTTGCTTCAGTGCTTGAGGATGCCCGGGAGGCTGGCGAATTGAGGGAGCGCCCGATTCATGGGGATCCTAAGATCACGAACGTGATGATTGATAAGTTTACCGGCAAGGGAACCTGCATTGTCGATCTCGATACTGTTAAGCCTGGGTTGATTCACTACGACATCGGCGATGCCGTGCGAAGTAGTTGCAACCCGGCAGGCGAGGAGACCACTGATTTGAGCGAGGTATTTCTCGATCTTGGTCTCTTCGAAGCGTTGGTAAGAGGCTACCTCACTGAAGCCAAAGGCTTTCTGACCGAAAAGGATAAGCTTTACTTGTTTGATTCGATCCGACTGATCACCTTTGAACTGGGCTTGCGCTTCTTTGCTGACTACTTAGCAGGTGACGTCTACTTTAAAACGAATTATGACATTCAGAATTTGAACCGAGCGAGAGTTCAGTTCGCGTTATGCGAAAGTATCGAGGCGCGGGAGGAAAAGATGAGGGGGATTCTTCATAGATACTGTCAATAGTCAGCCGAAGTAGTCTCGGTTCCACTTCTGGCCGTAGTAATAGCCGACCAGACTTGCTGTGACACTGCACAAAAGTGCAGCGACAATTCCAAAAAAGTTGCCAACCCACCATCCAAAGCCTCCGGCCAGAGAAGAAATAATTAAAACGAAGAAAAACCCCATCGCAGTGTCGGCGCACAAATTATGGTAATTATACAACAAGTCCTCGAGAGTGTAAACGTAAAGACGGGGCCTTTCGTTTACCATAGGGTTGTTGCGTTAGGGGGGAGTGAGGTGTTGTGCGTCGTTTGAGCCTCTAGGTTCAATGACTCTCTCCTTGAGCGGTTTGCGGGACGGCTTGACGCGATTGAAACTGTGCAAGTTGAGATCATCATCTAATTTTTCCGTTTTATCGGAGTAATGTGGCTTGGCCACCTATTGGTTAATAAACGGGTGATCTTGCAGTTGACGTCGGTTTTGGCAAGTGATGCAGGCTGATAGAAAGCAGCGACACGGGCCTCTTATTTTTCGTATTAGGCGGGTGTGAGACGGGCATTGATTGTCGCTGGGGTTATCATCCTTTGATGACGCTTTCTGCTGGCTTTCTAACGCTTTCGATTTGCACTGACCTCGGCTATGGTGATCAGGATGGCAGGACAGGAGCAGATTGACGGACCGCTGACAAGAGCCGTTCAAGATTGGCCGGACGGGGAAGTTTGGTTCCTAGAGCGTATCCCAGATGATATTCCCTGGGGAGATGAGGGACTGATCGAGGAACTGCCTGACTCAGCGAAGGGGGCTTATGGTTTGAAGGTGGACGAGTATGTCTACATCGACGGTCAGCGTTATAAACCCGGCAACTACATTACCGTCGGAAGTGTCGAAGAAATTGAGAGGCTGATGACACAAGTGAAGAAGCCCTGCGGGTTTTTCGTCCCTTGGTATGATCGCCTCATCAGCGTGTCGCTATGGAGGCCTCATCACCATCGTATCGACAAAGCAGAATACCGGCAGCGTCTTCGCCAGCGGTTCTTCAAAAGTCTGGCTCTCTGTGTGGGTTTGATCGCCTTGGGACTCTTCCGGCCGCAATTCCTGATGATGGCAATCATGGGAGTCGCGCTGTTTGGACTTTATCCGTTGGTAGAATCAGTGATGGCTTGGTTTCGTCCGGTGGATCGCTACAGCGTTGACGAGTTGAACGACCGTTTGGTCAGAAATGAGTTTTTCAGTCGATGGGTAGGGCGTCAGCCGACCGGTTTGGTTAAGGTTGCAGTGGGTGTGCTTGGAGTTGTTTTCTTGGGCCAATATTTGGTCGACTACCATAACCCAGTTTCTTTTCCGGGGATCCAGACCTCGATCCAGGAAGCCGCGCTCGTTAAGGCTGCGGTCAGGGAAGATGGCGAATGGTGGCGCTTGATTACAACCGGGCTACTCCACGGAAACCTAATTCATATCGTTTTCAATGGAATGGCGCTTTTCAGCCTTGGGAGAGTAATTGTGGCGTTGGTAAGTCCGTCTCTACTAAGCATTGTCTTCCTCGTTTCGGTCGTGACCGGATCACTGGCCAGCCTTTTTCTGGGGCAGGCTCCGGCGTCAGTTGGCGCCTCTGGCGGTATCTTAGGTTGCCTCGGTTTTTTGATCGTTGTGACCCGGAAATTTCGGGATCAGCTACCCGATTATCTGCGTGCCAATTTAATTATGTCATGTGTCGTCATTGCAATCTTTGGATTGATGGGAAGCCAATTCATCGACAATGCTGCTCATGCTGGTGGATTTATAGGTGGTGTTGTGTTGGGAGAATTGCTTTATTCTCAGTTGAAGTTGGTTCCCGGATCGACCCGGAAGTCCATCGGCTTGGTTTCGATCATTTCGGTCACCATTTTGCTGGCAGGAGTTGCTAAAGTATTCTGGGAGTTCTGGAGCGTCAGTCAGAGCCTCTTTGGTTCTGCTTAGAAAAAGACATGCAGGTAAGTGGGTATTCTCCAGAAGCACTGGCAGCGAACGAAATTCGGGTGTGTTCCTTTCGGTTAGATAACGAGCAAGAGTTGCCGATTGACAGCCTTGAGCCTTGGCTGAGCGATCATGAAAGAGAACGTGCCAAATCGTTTCACTTTAAAAACCATGGGGAGCGTTACATTCGCGGCCGCGCTGTCACACGATTGCTGCTGGCTGCCCACTTGAGCTGTTCGCCCGATGACTTGGAATTTCAAAATGGGGAGCATGGGAAGCCCCATTTGGCAGGAGGGGAGCTTCATTTTAATCTTTCCCACTCGCTGGACTGGGCTGTTATCGCCATCTCGCGATTGCCGTCTCTGGGAATCGATATTGAGTGCTTTAGCCGTGACGTTGATATCGATGGATTGAGTCGGCGTTGTTTTCGGGACGTCGAGATCGCGAGGTATGAGGGGATGACCCCTGAGGAAAAAAATAGGGCCTTCTTTTGGATTTGGACTGCAAAAGAAGCGCGCATGAAAGCGACCGGCGAAGGGTTCTCCCTCGAGCCACAGAAAATCGAGATCGAGTTTGAGAGTGAGCTTCCAGTTCGTTGTCTCGAGCCTGCGGATCCCGCTTGTTTTGTAGCGCCGGTTTTGTTCAGCGACGGGCTGGTGGCCTGCACCGTGGCCTGCATGAGTGAGTTTGAGTTGGTAATTGAAAAAGGGTTGTAACGCTTGCGTGATATCAAGGTATGACCAAGTGCCTGGACGCTATTTTCGCCGTTCATGTTTCGAAGTGCCGAAAACTAGCGTTTTATTGACATAATGACTCAATTTTGGTTTTTCTTAAGCCGGTAGAATTTTCAATCCAAGCCCCGATCAATGATATTTAAGACTCTGATTTCTGGAATTGCCTCTCTTTTGGCTTTCTCTCTATTGCTCACTCCGCTCGAAGCTCAGGATGAGTTCGATGTGACACTGCCGGGCGACGAGGCCCCGGCCACGACGCCTGCGGCTTCAGCCGCCCAAGAGGTCGAAGGAACTGCTTCTTCCGGGGAAGTGAATCTCCTTGAGATGATCAAAGCAGGCGGGTGGTCCATGTGGATTCTGGGGACCTTTTCCATCGCGGTGATCGGTCTCATAGTTTACTGCCTCATCGATCTGCAACGCAAAAACTTTGTCCCCGAGCAACTCGTCATGGCTATGACTGGGGACATGGAAAACGCGGACTTTGAGTCGGCCTCCCACAAGGCTGCTACCTCACCGAATTGTCTTGGAGGGGTGATGCAGGCAGCGATTCATTTCATAGCCGAGCGAGGTTACGAGGTGCTCGATAGTGAGAAACTTGAGGAGACAATGGCTGCAGCTTCCCGAAAGTTTAACCGAGGGAGAGTCAGAACGATTAACTACTTTTCTGTGCTCGCTCAGGCAGCACCGATGATGGGTCTGCTCGGAACTGTTTCCGGTATGATTGGTGCGTTTGCTAAACTAAGTAGTGGTGGCACCGGAGATCCCTCTAAATTTGCAGGAAATATTTCAGAGGCTCTCATCACGACGGCCTCCGGTCTCGTGGTCGCCCTTCCTGCCATTTTTTGTTACTTCATTTTCCGTGATCGCCTTCAGCAGTTGGTTGCTGAAACCGATGAGGCAGCTGAAGAGCTAATCTCCGTTCTCCGTCGCACGGTAACCCAGCAGTAACTATCGTAACCGGTAAATTTCTGAGTAGGAAAGAGGATGGCGAAGGAGAACGATCTGTTTGGCGGAACCGGGTTAAAGGCGGACTTGTCCCCCATGATTGACTTGGTGTTCCTTCTCCTAATCTTTTTTATGGTCGCGGCTAACATCATCACCTTTCCAAAGGATCCAAATGTGATCATCCCGGTGGCGAGCGATTCCAAAGTACCCAAGCTCGTGGAGGGGCGCGTCGTCGTGAACATTTATGTTGATGGAACGATTAAGGATATTGCAGGAAATGTTCTGAGCCTCGACGAACTCGAGATGCGCATGTCTCAGACCAAGGTGCAGAACGCGAACACGCGGCTCCATCTTCGCGCTCATAAAGACGTTCCCTACAAGCATATTCAGGACGTGAGTCGGGCTTCCGCTGCTGGAGGAGTGCCCACGGTAATTTTCTCAACCTATCAGGTTTCAAATTAGTGATGGCAAACAGTGATCCATTTGGAGGCGAGGAAGAGCCTGAGCTTGACATCAGTCCTTTGATTGATGTGGCCTTTCTCCTTCTGATTTACTTCCTCGTGACAACGACGCTCCAGAAATCTGAAGCGGACTTGAGCCTTGTTCTTCCCGGTGTTGCACAGGAAGACTCACGGGAGGTCAAGATCGACCAGATGTTGGTAAAAGTTGATCAGGCGGGGGTGGTTTACGTGAACGAGGAAGTCGCCGATACCGACCCTGAAAATCGGGCCCTCCCCAACTTAACCGACCGGCTGAGTCGTTATGCTGCTGCCGCTGAAGTGGCCAACACAGAAACTCAGGTTATCATTGACTGTGACCAGGAAGCGGTCGGGCAGCGATTTATAGACGTGCTTAACGTCTGCGCCAAAGCTAAGATCAAGAATGTGAGCCTAGCTAACTAAGAACCACTATTATGAGCGAAGTTGAAAACTCCTTGTTTAGCGTCCTTGAGGGTCACCCCGATGATTGGTCGACCCGATTCCTCTTAGCCGAAAAAATGTTAGAACGCGGGGCGGCGGAAGAGGCGGCACAACTCATCAGTTCTTCTCCCGTTGCTCCGGGGAATGAGATAGACCTGCAACGGAGTGCTGAATTTGCCGGAATAGGAGCCATCCATTTCGTGGAGGCCTTTGTCGCTCATCACCCGGATAGTGCCTACGGGCATCAATTATTGGGTACGCTTCTTGAACACACCGGAGATTCCGAGCGTTCGGCTCAACACCTTGCGCATGCGGCAAACCTTTCTGGAGATACGGTTGAGCTTTCTGATGACCCAGCAGTGCTTCCACCGCCTCCGATCATCGACCAAGCAGACGCCCCGCCACCACCTCCAACTATTTCCGAGGTCCCAATACCAGACGGGGCGGCTGAGGAATACGGTGACGAAGAAGTCGTTTTGACTGAGAACGCAGAAGCGCCTTCCCAGACCGGAAAGAAAATGACCGCTATTGCCGTCGCTATTGCTGTCCACGTGGTGATCGCTTTGATCGCTATGTTGGTGGTGATTCTACCCGAGCAGAAAGATGAGCCAGAAATAGTTGCTGCAGTGATTGGGCCACCGGTCGAAAAGCAGGAGATGCAGAAGAAGAATGTGGTGAAGCAGACCAAGAAGACATCTGCGTCTTCCGCAGCAGCGGCTCCGATGGCTCAGTTGATGAGGGCGAATGCAGTCGCCAAGATTGCGCTCCCCAATGTGACGAAGACCAGCAAGGGGCCGCTTGGTCTCGGTGATGCTGATTTTGGAAGTGGTGGCTTTGGAAGTGGTGGTTCTGGACTCGGAAGCGGCGCCTCATTCTTCGGGGGTTCATCGACGGGTAAAAGATTTCTGTTTGTTTTGGACCACTCGGGATCAATGAGACCGCACCAGGTTGAGCTTCGAAACAACGAACTGGAGAAAGCTCTCAAATCGCTGAAGGGAGTGCAGTATCAAGTTCTGCTCTTCGCCGGGGGAGCTTATTATGGGGAAAAAGGATGGTCTCTAAATGAAAATCGAGGCAACCGGACCAATATCGCCAAGGGTCCGGGTGGTAAGTCCTATGAGTTCAGGAGTGTGAGGGGTGCTGGCGATTATGAATTTGAAGGTCCCGACTCTGGCATGCCCAAGGCCGATTGGATCCAGAGCTCCTCTGCCAACGCAAAAAAGACGATGGACTTTATCCGCAGCGAAAAACTCTTTTATGGAACCGATTGGGGCCTTGCTTTAGATGTGGCGCATCGCTTGGAACCTGCTCCGGACGTTATCTTTTTCATGGCAGATGGGACAGGTGGCAACACGCCTGGGCCCATCCTTGCAACAAACAAAAAATTCGGGCGGCCTGTGATCAATACCGTAGCAATGCAGACAACGAACGGGATGCAGCAGTTTGCTGAGGTCGCTCGTGAGACAAAGGGAAGTTACACGATTGTGGATAAGAATGGTGAGCCGATTGATGGTTACGATTACCTGAAAAATCCTGGTAAGTATAGCGGCCGACTCTAGCGGAGCGTTAGTAATTCGATGACAAAGATTGGTAGTTCGAAGGAGAAACTGTCTGCGCGGTTAATGGTCGTGTGGATTTTCGGATTATTGATTTCTGGATTATCGCCTGCGCAGGAAGAGGATATCACCGATCCCGTGGTTGGTTATAACAAGGCGACGGCTGCTGTTCAGGCCCAGAGGTGGGATGAGGGCCTTGCCGCTGCCAATGCCATAATTAAGGAGCACGGGTCATACGGCCTCAAAGATTATGGCCCTGTCTTTGGTCATTTTTACTTTGTCCGGGGG
>DCQY01000014.1 GCA_002323995.1 Akkermansiaceae bacterium UBA1506
CCCGATGTGAAGAGGTTGCTGATGTTCCGCGAGTAGAAGCAACGGTAGGGCACGGGATAGCCGATGCGCCTATCGATGGCGCGGTTGTGATGGGCCACAGCGATGAAGGGATTATCCTTGTATTTGCCGAGATACTCTTCTTTTGGGTAGTGCAGGTCAACGGACCAGGTTGTAAGCACGCAGCCATCTTTAAATTCCTTTTTCGCGACAATATCAGATTCACTCAGGATGACATCTCCGATTATCTGTTGGGTTTCACGGGTACCACCAATGTAGGCAAGCCACTTAAGTTGGGCATTGGCGTGACCTTTTTCTAAAGGATCATAGTCGGCAAACATGCCCTTGTTCTTGATGCCGTTCCAAGCACCAAATGAGGCTAGCAGATTCCAGTCACGGATTTTCTCGAGGTCCTTGAGAGGGTCGAGGTCATAGCCGCTTTCCCAGAACCACTCAGCGTGAAAGCGACGGGGGTATGGGAATTCTTCCTCGGTGAGATCGTGAGCCCATGGAGTTTCGGGGAAGGATTGCTCTTCGGTGGTGTTCTCCCACATCCACATGTTACTCATGCCCATTCGGCCCTTGGGATGCATTTGGATATCAGCGCCCGCCCACATGCCAATAAAGCCGTGACCGGTGGTGTCGACAAAGAAGGGGGCTTCGAATTTGCGAATCTTGTTCGTGCGGGTTTCGAGCGCGAGCACAGCACCAATTTTGTCTTTGCTGTTCATTTCCACGTCAAAGGCGTGGTGGCCGAGGAAAAGCGAGAGGTTCTTTTCGTTGCGAAGGATCTTTTCTTTCTTGTCGTCTTCCCATTCATCAAAGGGGGCGGGGGAGGAAGAGGCCGAGTCTTCGAGTTCACGAATGATGTCACCCACAGGGTAGAGTCCAGCTGGTGTGTTGCCTTTGGCCCAGACCCTGATTTCAGAACTTCCGTTACCACCGAGCACGTCGCGGTTCTGGATTAGAGCTACTTTAATGCCCATGCGGGCTGCTGAAACCGCGGCGCCCATGCCGGAGTAGCCGCCCCCGACGACGACTAGGTCAAAGTCGCCGGCGTCTTCAGGCTCAGCCTCAAGGCCCAGCATGGTGCGGCGCCAGTCAGGTAGAGGGGTGTTGCCGTTATCGGGAGTGAAATCGAGATTGGTCGTGAGAACGATGGCATCGCAACGTCCGCAGAAACCGGTGAGGTCCTTCAGTGTTAGTTCGATATCTCCTGACTTAAGATCGACGGTGCCGCCGTTCTGCCAAGCCCATTCAGGGCTTTCATTACCGAATTCGGATTCGAGTGCTGTGCCACCGATAGCGAGTTTGAATCGACCCGGGGAGCCTTCACGATCGAAGGTAGACGCCCAGTCTTTGGTTCGCACCCACACGTGATAGGTGCCGCTTTCCTCAATAGATATCGTGGTGGTGGCATCTTCGACTGGCTTACCAAGGCCATGTGCCATAAGATAAGGGGATCCCATGATTTCGATAAACTGGGTGTCGAGCTTCCAGCCGCCGTGTGAGGCAAAGCCTTCCGCTTCAACGAGGATTTCGGCCGAGCGGGCTTGACTCGGCGAGATTAGGGCAAGGGTGGCTGCCAGAGCTGCTA
Source organism: Akkermansiaceae bacterium UBA1506 (assembly GCA_002323995.1). Classification (GTDB taxonomy): domain Bacteria; phylum Verrucomicrobiota; class Verrucomicrobiia; order Verrucomicrobiales; family DEV007; genus Arctic95D-9. The sequence continues at coordinate 1,595 of DCQY01000014.1, forward strand.
AGAGAATGAATTTGAGCGTCATAATAGCGAATTATTCGGAGGGGTGATTATTTTTTAATTCGTTCTGTTGAGAAAGGTGAAAACAAAGTGTTTTGGAATCACTTTTCATCACATCTTTTTCGGGGCGCGATTGCGGAAAGAGAGCGATGTAATCAACGAGAGGAATCCGCCAGACCTCTCCGAGCGGAAAATCCCTTCTTTTTCTCTCCCTGCAGAACTTGCGCGGCGCTCCTATTCGGAATGTAGGCTGGTGACGCTCAAAGATTGGCTTGCTCTTAACCGGCGACTAAATCGATAGGAGTTCGAGGCTCTACGCGAGCAAGTCCATCACGGGATTATGGTGTTCTACGCCGGTCAATTTAAAGTTCAAACCGTTCATTCGGTAGTTGAGCTGATTATGATCAAGGCCAAGGCAGTGAAGGATCGTTGCCTGGAGATCGTGCACGTGAACCGGGTTCTCGACGATATTGAAACCGAGCTCATCTGTTTTGCCATATTGAATACCCGGTTTGATACCGCCACCGGCCATCCACATGGTGAAGGCCTGGGGATGGTGATCCCGACCCTGGCTACGCCCGAGAGCTGCACTGGCTTCCACCATTGGGGTGCGCCCGAATTCGCCACCCCACACGACGAGGGTGTCTTCGAGCATACCTCTCTGTTTCAGGTCCATGATGAGGGCAGCGCAGGCCTGGTCGGTTATTCTGGCCTGAGTGGTTACTCCATTTTTTACCTGGCTGTGGTGATCCCAACCAGAGTGATAGACCTGAATGAATCGACTGCCTCGCTCGGCTAGACGGCGGGCAAGCAGAACATTGTTAGCGAAGGCGTGCTTCTTGTCTCCCGGCTTGGCTCCGTAGAGATCAAGGGTGGCCTGTGACTCGCTGCCGAAGTCCATCAACTCGGGTGCGCGCGACTGCATGCGGTAGGCCATTTCGTAAGCGTTGATTCGCGTAGTGATCTCAGGATCACCGGCCGAGCTGGCGTGTTGCTGATTCAGATTTTTGATCAAATCGATGGAGTCACGCTGACTTTGCATATCGAGTCCGCTTGGATTAGAAGTGTGCAGAATGGCGTCACCGCTTTCGCGGAAAGGAACTCCTTGGTGGGTGGATGGGAGAAAACCGCTACTCCACATGGACGCGCCTCCGCTGAGGTTGCCGCCACTCTTCAGCACGACAAAGGAGGGAAGGTCGTTGGCTTCACTGCCGAGACCGTAGCTGAGCCAAGACCCCATGGCCGGACGACCGGGAATACCGTTGCCGGTATTCACGAAAAGTTGGGCCGGGGCGTGGTTGAATTTGTCTGTCGTCATTGAACGGATGATCGCGATGTCGTCGACGACTTTGGAGAGGTGGGGCAGGGCTTCAGAGATTTCAGCCCCGGACTGTCCTTGCCTGTTAAAAGAGAAGCAAGGTGCGAGAACGGCGGCATCCGGTTG
>DCQY01000086.1 GCA_002323995.1 Akkermansiaceae bacterium UBA1506
CAGGGCTGCGCCAATCAGTACAGCAACGAAGCGCACTGGGGCAGCACCTTCTGGCTCACTGGAGCCAATCGCTACTCCAAGCCCGGCCAGAACATGGCCAACAGCATCTCGGTTGACCAAGTTGTTGCCCAACAATTGGGAAGGGACACTCGTTTTACCTCGCTTCAACTCAACCCCTCCGAACTTCAGGGACACGGTCCAGGCCTCTCCCTCGCCTGGGATCAGCGCGGCAAGCCCGTTGCCGGACAGGACGATCCCGTTCGGGTTTTCCACAAACTTTTCTCCGCCGATGATTTGCCCCTAGAGCAGCGCCAGGCTGCTATAGCAGAAAACCGCAGTGTTCTCGACGCCGTGTTCTCTGAAGCCAAGCGCGTCCAGCGCGGCCTCTCCAAAACCGACAGCGATAAGCTCGACGAATACTTCCAGGGCATCCGCGACATCGAGACCCGACTTAAAAAGGATGAAGACTGGCTCGATGTGCCAAAGGCCAAGCCGCCCATCGAAAAACCCGAGCCGGGGCTGAAAGGAAAGGCCGAGATCGAGATTATGCAGGATCTCATCGTCGCCGCCCTGCAGACCGACAGTACCCGCGCCCTCACCTACCGCATGCCCGGCAATACGCTCCTACAGAGCCTCGAAGTTTCCCACAGCGCCCACAATGTGAGCCACTACTCTCCCGGTGAGCGCATGGAGGCTTCCAAACTGCGTGACAAGACCCACAGCGCCCTTCTCGCCCGTTTCATCGACAAGCTCAAGGCCACCAATGAAGCCAATGGCTCGAGCCTTTTTGACCACACCTCCGTGGCATTCGGTTCGAACATCAGTTCCATCCACTACCTCACGAACTGTCCAACCATCCTCACTGGCGGCGGCGCAAGTTTGAAACTAGGCCAGCACCTCGTGCTGCCAGAAGACACCCCGCTCTGTAACGTATGGCTCACCCTGCTCCACGGAATGGGGATTGACCTTGAACGTCATGGGGATAGCTCCGGAATCGTGAAGGAGCTGCAAGCCTGAGCCATAACTATCGCAACCTCCAGTTTTCGAAACGCAATGCGTCTCGCCTTCTTCACCCTTATCGCAATCAGGTTGCTCCCGCACCTCGCGTCGGCCAATCCTACCGATGACCTCATTCCTGAGCTCCCGGACGAGCACTTCGATTTTCTCTCCACCTATTGCCTCGACTGCCACGATTCCCTTACCGAAAAGGGGTCGGTGAACTTGGAAGATCTTTCCTTCCAGATCACCAACATCCAGGAAGCCGAGCTCTGGCAAAAGGTGCTCAACACGATGAACTCTGGCGAAATGCCGCCTGAGGACAAAAAGCAGCCCGACGAGGATGAGAAAGCCGACTTCCTCGACGCGCTCGCTCAGACCATGGTCGACGCCCGCCGCTCCCTTTCTGACACCGGCGGTGAAATCACGATGCGTCGCCTCAACCGGCGCGAATACCAGAACAGCATCGCCTCTCTCTTGGGCTTCGAACCTGATGTCAGTTCCCTGCCGGTAGACGGTGGGGCCGGCACCTTCGACACCGTCGGTGCCTCCCAGTTCATCTCCAGCGACCAGATCGAGCAGTATCTAAAGCTCGGGCGCAGCGCGATTGGCGAATGGATCCAACGTCAGGCCACCACCGGACAACCCGCCAAAGTCTTTCGCGTCGAACCGGAGAACACCGTCAATGTGAAGAGCCGCGAGAACATGGCGAAGCTGGATGAGATACAGAAACGCTACCTGCTTTGGAAAGCCGAAGTCGATAAAGCAGCAGCCCTTCCTGAGAACAAAGAGGTCCTCGCGGAGCTTCGTGAGAAATTCAAACTCGATGATATTACCGGTAACCTCCGGCTCTATCAAAACGCCGACTTACTCAAAGGAACCCCCGATCCGACCCGATTCGGTTTCCGCGATGCCAACGCCGCCTCCTTTTCCAATCAGGGCGGTTACAGCCGCAATTTTGCCTACATGAAGCACTATCTTGAGCTTCCCAACAGCGACCGGGGCACCTATCTCAAACTCGCCTGGGGCATCCAGCGCATCGACGTAACCCCCGATTCCAAGGACCTTCCACCGGGAACCTACAAACTGAGACTTCGAGCCGGCTCCGTGGAAGGGTCCGATCCCTCCCGTCACTTCATCGAGGTGGGTCATCCCCAGCGCGTCAACCAGGTGCCTTATGGCTTCACCACCAAGCCCATCGCCAGTCTCCAGGTCACCGGTAACGAAGAAAACCCGGAGGTCATCGAGACCACCGTGATCATCAATTCCGACACGCCGCGCGAATTCGGCATTCAGGAGCGAGTCCCTGTCGCCAGTAAAAAAAATATCAGCCGAGAATTTTACGCCTACAAGCGGGAAAACGGCTACGGCACCCCGCCCGCGATCTGGGTGGATTGGATCGAGCTCGAAGGCCCGATTCCGGAAGCTGCCACCGCCACGTCCAAGCTGACTCGCATCGAGCCGGAGGAAACCATCAATCCTGCGAACGATGCCGAAATTGCCAACATCGAGGACGCGCAGGCCCGTTCAGCCGAGTGGCAGAAGGGCGTCGACGCGGTCATCAACACACCTGAGAACCAGGCGAAGATTGCCGAGATCCGCAAGACTCAGCCTAAGATCGATCACCCTCAGTGGGGCTACGCCTACGCCGAGCAGCTCGAAGGCACCCCGGATGCCAGGGATTTCGGTTTCACCGACGCCCAGAAAGCCGCCGCCAGTGATCCCGAGGGAGACCGCGCCAACCTAGCCTATCACAAGCACTACGCCAGCCTCCCCCATCGTGACCGCGGCAGCTACTTGAAGCTCGCGCACGGCACCGGACGCGTCATCATTTCCCACAAGAAAAATCAACTACCTCCCGGCAGCTACACCCTCCGCGTCGCCGCCGCTGCCGTCCAAGGCTCGCCTACCGAGCGCCACTTCATCGAAGTGGGCCATCCCCAGCGCCAGATCGAGAGCCGAAACTGGGGACTAGAAGGCCAGCCCATGAGCAGCCACCAGGTCACCGGCACTATCGAGAATCCACAAGTGATCGAGATCCCGCTCGAAGTGGGAACCGATACCATCAAGGAATTCGCCATTCAGGAGAAGCAACCCAACACCGGCAATTTGAAAGAGCTCTGGGACGCGCACAACGCCTTCAAAAAAGAAAACGGCTACGGCCACCCGCCCGCGATCTGGATCGACTGGGTCGAGCTGGAAGGCCCACATGGAGCGGACCCCTCTGAGGCCGGACCTGACCGGGACGACGCCTGGTTCACCACCGCGACCGATCCTGACGAAGGCACCCGCGCCCGGACCATTTTCGAGCAGTTTGCGTTCAAAGCCTTTCGGGGTGTTGAAGCGGAAAATGAATTTATCGATCGACTCGCCGCCATCTACGACGATCGTCGCACCGCGGGTGATTCCTTTGAGAAAGCTCTCGAGCTGCCGCTCGCCATCATTCTCTCCTCGCCCGGTTTTCTTTACTTCAATGAACCGGTCGGCGATCCGACCAATGACACCGACGAACGTCGCGAGCTCAACGACCGCGAATTCGCTGTGCGCCTCGCTTACTTCCTCTGGAGCGCGCCGCCCGACCGCAAACTGCTCGACCTCGCCAGCCGCGGAGAACTTTCCAACCCCGACATCCTGCGAAGCCAGGTCGATCGTCTCATCGCCGATTCCCGCTCCGACGAGTTTGTCGCCGGCTTCCTCCACCAGTGGCTTCACATGGAGCGTCTCGACTTCTTCCAGTTCGATACCCGACTCTACCGCGACTTCGACGAAAGCACCCGCAGCGCCGCGCGACAGGAGGTCTATCACTCCTTCGCTCACGTCTTCCGCGATCCCGAGAACGGCCGCATCGGCAACCTACTCAAGAGTGACTACGTCTTCGTCAACGGACTGCTCGCCACCTACTACGGCCTCGACGGCGTCATCGGCGATCAGTTTCAGAAAGTCGCCCTGCCCGCCGGATCACCTCGTGGCGGCCTGCTGGGCATGGCCGCCGTTCACGCCATGGGCAGCGACGGCATCGAGTCCAGCCCCGTCGAACGCGGCGCCTGGGTGTTGCGATACATCCTCAATGATCCCCCTCCCCCGGCTCCGCCGAACGTGCCGCAGCTGTCGCGCATCGACGATCCATCCCTAACAGTACGACAGAAACTTGCCTCCCACATGGAGGAGGCCCAGTGCGCCAGTTGCCACCGCAAGATCGATCCGATCGGCTTTGGTCTGGAGAACTTCAACGCCGCCGGCAAGTGGCGCACCCAAGAAGGGCACGGCAGAAATAGCCACCCTATCGACCCCAGCGACCAGTTCCACAATGGACCCAAGTTCGACGACTACTTTGAGCTGCGGGACATCATCTCGGATCGCGAACCTGACTTCGCCCGCGGCTTCACCGAGCACTTAATCAGCTACGGCCTTGGCCGTTCCTTTGGGTTCACTGACGAAGATCTCGCTAAAGAGATTGTGGGTGCGGCGAAGAAGCAGGACTACATCGTCAGCGAGTTCATTCAGGCACTGGTCGCGAGTGAAGCTTTTGGGCGGAAGTAAATCACTAAGAATAGCTTCCAGGCAAATCCGTGCTTCCATTCTAGGCTAATGGGAACACTATTACGCGAAAGAACGGCAGCCAAACTGATGAAAAAAAACAAGAATACCCATCTTTGCAACAGCGCTATAGCCCACATCCAACTTGGGCTTATGGCGCTTTTGTTAGTCCAAACTGTCACCGATAAAGCGCTAGGGTCAACTCCTGCCGGGAAGACCAATCAACCCAACGTTCTCTTTATTGCTGTCGATGACTTGAATCACTGGCTCGGGCATCTGGGGCGCAACCCGCAGGCAAAAACGCCCAACATCGATCGGATAGCTGAAATGGGGGTCTCATTCACGAGCGCCTACTGTGCGGTTCCCGCCTGCGAACCATCCCGTCTCGCTTTAATGGGAGGGCGCCGCCCGTGGAGGACAGGGGCCTACCTCAATGGCGACCGTTGGAAAACCTTCCAAAAGCCCGGCGAGGGTCTCGCCGCCCAGTTTCTCAAGGCCGGCTATTACGTAGCTGGTGCCGGAAAGATCTACCACGGAATCGGAGATCATCACCCCGAGGAATGGACGGATTACATGAATCCGGAAGGCCTCTTCGCCAACGGGCCCGGAGTGTCAAAGTTTGATGGCTACTTCGAACCGCACGATCATAATCTCAACGATGAGGATCTTACCGACTGGCATTCGGCCAACTACTGCATCGAACGTCTCAGCAAAAAACATGACAAACCGTTCTTTCTTGCCTGCGGTCTTTACAAACCTCATCTCGCCTTCGTTGTTCCGCGCAAATACTACGAAGATTTTCCGCTCGAAGAAATCAAACTCCCTCCTCATTTGGAGGGCGACCTCGATGATATTCCTGAGGCGGGCAAGAAGATGAACAATTCGGACCACGAAAAGATGCTCCAGAATGGCACTTGGAAGTTGGCAATCCAGTCCTATCTCGCCACTTGCGCCTACACCGACATGAACATAGGTCGGCTTCTCGATGCGTTGGAAGGCGGCCCCAACAAGGATAACACCATCATCGTTCTCTGGAGTGACCACGGTTGGTCTCTTGGGGAGAAAGAACACTGGCGAAAGTTCGCCTTATGGGAGGAGCCGACCCGCACTGCTCTAATTTGGGCAGCACCCGGAGTCACCGCACAGGGAGAACGCTGCAATCGACCAGTCGACCTGATGAGCATCTATCCAACCTTGTGCGAGCTAGCTGATCTTCCAAAACCGGAACATCTCGATGGAACAAGCATTCTGCCTCTGTTGAAGAACCCGAAAACTAAATGGTCGCAGCCGGCCATCACCACCCACGGCTATCAAAATCATGCGTTGCGGCTCAATCACTGGCGTCTCATCAGATATCGAAATGGGTCCCATGAACTCTATGATCACCGCGAAGACCCCTACGAATACACAAACCTCGCTGCATCACCAAAGCACGCAAAAACCCTCGCGAGACTAGATGCCCTGCTTCCAAAGAATAATGCAAAGCATCAAAAAGGTGGAGCGAACAAAACAGCCAAGTAATAACAAATTGTATGTCACGGATCGATCGATCCAAGCCATGGTTGAAATCTCGATGCTTGAATCTCTCGATCGAGTCGCTGAAGCAGAGCCTGAGACCCGTGAGTGTTTATGAGAGTCTGCTGCCCTTGAGTAAACTTTGCAAATTGCGTTAACTCGCCGACAGGTAGCGAAAGATGGAAAGTCCCCCACCCGTTGAAGCTGCGCAGATCAAGACCATTTTCTGGGATGTCGACGGTGTTCTCGCTGACCTGAATTACGCTTACTATCACTTCCTCACCAATCATCCGCACTACCGGGATCAATATCAGGATCTCAAGTGGGAGCAATTGCCCGAAGTTTTGCCCATTGCCCCAGAATACGGCGCCCTCGAGCTGAAGACCCACCCTGAACTTGGGACCAAAATGGATCGGGACTTCTGTGATGATCCATTCTTCTTCCGCAATCGGCCGCTCTACCCAAATGTCATCGAGGTGCTCAAAGAACTAAATGAAAAAGGTTATCAGCAGTTCACTATGTCTGCGACCTTCGATGTCGAGGCCAAGCTAGCTTATCTTAACGACGTTCTCGCGCCTGTGACCGACTTTCTAATAATTGAGTGTGTCCAACACGGCGAATTTATGCACGACACGGCTAAGATCGATCGACTGAGAGATTGCTATCAAAAGTATAAGCTTAAGCCGGAGGAAACCATCCTTGTTGACGATCGCATCTATAATCAGCGCGCGGCCATTGAATCCGGAGCTCACCCTATACGCATGCGTTGTGAATTTACGACTGATCTTCCTGAAGAACTGGCGTGGATTCCGGAGTTTGAGAATATTGAGGCAATAAGGGATTGGCTGCTGAGTGAGTGATGTCGCTTTGTCCAGTCACAACTGTGATCTGATACCCTCATGAAAAAGCCCGAATCTTCTCAGTCAAAAGTGCATCGCCGCGATTTGCTCAAGGGTGTCGCCGCCGCAGGCGCGGCGATTGCTGCCGGTTCTTACGGAACATCAACGGCGAAGGGAGCCAGTCAGTCCAATCTCATTCAGAAGGAAAATGAGAAGCCCGGCACTCGTGACTGGATGCTCACAAAGACGCGCCAGCTCCCCGGCAAGATTAACAAGATCCTCCCCAACGGTCGCTGCCCCTGGATCGAAGGCTATTGCTCCGCCAACAGTGTGCGGGCCGGTGAGACGCTCCAGATCATGGTGAGCACCAATCCAGTTTCTTCCTTCAAGTTGGAGATCTTCCG
>DCQY01000085.1 GCA_002323995.1 Akkermansiaceae bacterium UBA1506
CAAACTCCGCCGGCGGTGCGGGAGTCTGTTAAGGTGGCTGTGATTAAATCACTTGCACCTTATCCAACCCGAGGGCCGCAAGCGACTTGAATTTTGGCCTTGAAAAAGCAATTTCCTATCAATAACAAAACACCGCCCGTCGTTCAATGCCATCGTCCACCGGCGAAGCCATCGAGTTAAGTGTAGCGTCAATGTCACTGGATGACTGATAGCGGGCCCTCGAAGTAACAAACTAGGTGTATGCGTCCCTGGTGACGCCTGGACTAACGTGGAAATTGACTGCGCCAATTCTCAAAAGCGCGCGTCATCTGCCCGGCGATTTTCGGTCGGGCTTTCGCCAGGTCGCGAGTCTCACCCCGATCGGTCGCGAGGTCATACAGCTCAAACACAGCATCCGGTCGGGAACGGACGACTTTCCAGCGTCCGCTGCGAGCTCCACACCATTTGCGATACTCGAAGAACAGGTACTCGTGTGGTGAGGCAGCCTCACCGGCCAGTGTCGCCGTGGGATCCCGTCCATCAAGTTGAACCGCATCCGGTGGTTCCAGATTGGCGGCGCAGAGGATCATTGGCACAAGGTCAATGTTGGCGACCGGCTCACGACAGACAATTCCCGCCTCAAATCGCGCCGGCCACCGCAAAATGCACGCTGTTCTGATGCCGCCTTCCCAGGTCTGTGTGCGCCCTCCGCGAAACGGAGCGTTGGTGCCGGTCTCAAGAACCAGGTCCGACCGGACGGAAGCACCATTGTCCGAAGCTACAATAATGATCGTGTTCTCGCGCAAATTGAGTTGATCGATTTGCTCCACGATGCGGCCGATGCCGGCATCGAGTGCCGTCATGACAGCGTGATAACCTTCATCGGGATCGGTCGAGTCGGCTTGGTAGCCATACGTCCGGAAATACTTCGCCGGTGCCTGCCAAACCGTGGGAACGCCGGCTGCCTTGTTTTTAGGATTGGGCACGTGGGCAGCATTGAACGGAACATAGGCCAGGAACGGTTGCTCTTGATGACGCCGCATAAAATCGCAGGCGGCGTCGGCAAACAGATCTGTGGCGTAACCCGCCATTTCCACGGGCTCTGTCCCGCGATACAGGTCTTTCTGCCCGTTGTAGACGTGGGTGTAGTAGTCGATGTTCCCCGATCGGCAGCCGAGGAATTCGTCAAAACCGCGATCTGTCGGCCGGCTGCCCGTTGCGAAGCCGATGTTCCACTTGCCAAAACACCCGGTGGCATAGCCCGCCCGCTTGAGGTATTGCGGTAAGATGGTTTCCGAATGCGGCAGACCGATACCCGTCCAGTTCTCTTCGCGACTCAGTTGATGCGTCAGGCCGTTACGCAGCGGGTAGCGCCCGGTCAGCAGTGCGCCGCGCGAAGGAGTGCAGGAAGAAGTTACGATGTAGAAGTCCGTGCAACGGACACCCTCCCAGGCTAGCCGATCAATGTTGGGAGTTCGGATGACCTGATTCCCATAACAGCCAATGTCTCCGAATCCCACATTGTCGATGTAGATCAAAACGACATTGGGTGGCCGATCAGCGAGAGCCGTCGATTGACACGCCAGCAAAGCCGCTACCACCGCGGCCAGAATTGATCGTAACGTCAAGAACTCTCGCGGACCAGGCGCGGGCCTACTCATTTGCATCAGGATTGAGAACACCTTCGAGACAGCGTGCTTGTCCCGCTGTTTCTCATTAGGCATCCAGATCTTATCTACTTTTCGCATCTACTTCAACGATGAACTGATCCATTGCGCCGAGTGCCTGAGTTCCGAAGAACGGACTCAGTTCGCGAATGTATGCACCCCATCCAACCTGAGGGCCGCAAGCGACTTGAATTTTGGCCTTGAAAAAGCAATTTCCTATCAATAACCGAGATCAACATGGATTCTAAAAAATCATGACACCTCGATTACCGTACTAGAGGGAAAGACTCACGTCTTCCTCTACACTTTCCAATCAATTAAGCCAACAAGTTCTGAATCCCGCCACAGAGGATCCCATCGATTGCCGGATCGCACCAGGCGACACTGACGGCATACCCCCCCTGGGGATAGGCTTCCTTGGTCGGGATATACCAGGGACCGCCATCTCCATAGGCAGCGCAAGCGACGAAGCGATCGGGGGCGGCGGCCTGGGCCCGCAATTGATACTCGACAAAACTCTCGGCGGGTAGGTGGAGTAAAGACGCATCATTCACGTGCAGGGCGCTCAGGGTAATGGGTATCCCTGCCTTGATCCGGCGGATGAATGACACCGTGTAGGCGGAACGATTCCTCGTCACGATCCGCTGATCTTTCCGGGAGATGAGTTCCATGAGAGCCTCCTCCTCAAAGCGGGAATCGATCGGCGGTAGGATATCGTGAGTCTGCCAGCGGATCGTCTGGATAGGTTGAGGGACCAAGGCCTCTTCTGAGGCTACGATTCCGTCCAGAACCCTCCGGGACAATAAAGGCCTTTTCTCGACGGAACGGTCATTGTACTTCCCGGCCCCTATGTTCCCCCCGCAACCATTGAAGTAGATATGCACGCAATCGGGATCCATTTCCTGCCGCGCCTTGCGGGCCAATCCACAGAAATCAGCACTGACCCGGCCATCGCCATAGTAACTCATCGGATGACAGGCGTAGTAGTGCATCGCCACCAGTTTCTTCTCGTTGTGGTAAAGGGCCACCGTCTTCAGAGCGGGATCAATGAGGCCCTCGGGAAATCGATGGTGCTCGGGCTTTGTCGAGGAACTTCCCCTTTGGGAAATATGCTTTCCATCAAGGCCAATGATTCGGCGATTGCTCGCCACTTTCTCGACAAGAGCCTCACCGGTGGCAACGTGGGTTACCGGAATAGCGCTCTCCAGGGAAGCCTCAACAGCCTTGCGACCTGCGTCGAGGCAGCGTTGAAAGAAGTCCGGCTCGACAATGTGGGGAAGGTCCCCCTGTGCCTGAACGATTTCTTCCGCTTCGAGACAGGCAAAGGGTGCGTTGTGTTGGTGGACGCAATGAACCGCGACACGGTCTGGCGTTGTTCCGGCCGCATCGGCGAGTGCCTGCCTCCACTTGAGATTGGCCGAATTGAGCAAACCGGTCCAATCCACCGCACAAATGACGATCGGTTCACCCGCCCCCAACAGGACGAATCCTATCGCCTCCAGAGAATCGTCTACGGCCTCGGCCGGCTTGATCCAGCCTCCGCAGAGGGAATGTCCGAGAGGAGGGGTGACCTCAAAACGAAACGTGGCCAGCTTCAGTTCACCGGTCTGTTCATTAGCAGTGGTGAATCTCGATGGGGCGAGAATAGAGGCGACCGTCGTGGTCGAAGCAGAAAAAATAAAGGATCGCCGGGGTAGTGCTGAATCGTGTTTCATTGATTTGTTTGGGATTGAAACGCATTTCTCCATCGAATGAGAAATCGTACAGGGTACAGTCATCGAGCCAAAGGAAAAAGTGGATTCCTGTTATGCGACTAGACCCAACTGCTCGGAAAGCGGCAGCAGGCGGCCGCACTCCAAGTTACCCGGCGATGAAGGCTAGCAAGTCCGCCAGGGATTGGTCGGTGAAGGAATTCTCCAGTCCCTCGGGCATGAGAGATTGCCCTAGCGATTTCATACTCTTCACCTCCACTCGGGGAAAGGTTTTCTCGATTCCGAAAGCCTGCCTCACCGTCACCTCCGTGGTGGTCTCGTTGGCAATGACTCCAAGGAGTTGCTCTCCGCTGCCCAGCTCGATGACATAGGCCTGGTATTGTGGCGCCACCTCCTTGTTTGGATCGAAAAGGCTTCCGATGATCGATTCATTCCCTGCCGTTTTGAAGGTGGCCAGGTCAGGTCCCACCAAATGGCCCTCTGTCCCATGCCGATGGCACGAGGCACAGACCACCCTGTAGATTTCTTTCCCCTTGATGGGATCACCAACTTGGGACAGCGCTCCGCTGAAGCCGGCCACGATCTCCTCTCGAGGAACCTTTTTTGTCTCGGGGAACAGTGAGGCTACCTCCTTGCTAATCCTCCCATCCATACTCTTTCGGAGTAGATCGACCTGGCTTTGATTGAGCCTTTCCCGCGGGACGACTTCCGTCCCAATGGCAGCGAGGACATCCCGGGTTCCCTCCGATGACTCCATGAGAAGATTGATCAAGGCACCCTGAACGTCGACCGGATAGTGATCCCAGTTGTCGAACACGAGCCGACCGATTGATTTGGATCCCAGTTTCCTCAACGCCCGAACCACGGGCAGGTATAGTTTGTCCTGATCTTGCCGGGAAAGCAACTCTTGCAGGACAGCCTTTGCTCTTCGGCTCGGTGAAAAGGCACTCAATTCGATCGCGGCAATTTTTGACTCAATGGATGTCCCCGGTGATTCTACGGTTTTGAGAGCTGCGTCAAAAATGGGTTTGAGAATTCCCTCTCTATCAGCCTTGGCCAGAGAGCTCTTCGATCGATTCAACCCTTCTCCCAACGACTCGAGCAAACGGTTAGTGGCTCTATCGGTGGAAAAAGAGGCTATCCTTCGGAGCACCGCCTCAGTGAGTTCAGGTTGATTCATTCGTCCGGCCACCTCTGCCAGATCCTCCAGGGCGGGGTGGTCGAGCCCTTCTCCGGTGAGCGAAGAAAAAATGGAACCGGCATCATCTGGCGATCGCACTGCGTTGAGGACCGCCGCCCTCATCCAGGTATCATCGGGCGAATCTTCCAGAATCCAGGTGAGGGTCTCAGTCACCCCACCCTCTTCCCTCTTTGCCAGTTCGAGTGCTCTCCTGAATTTACCCGCGGCAACATCGGCGGAATAGGATTCCGCCCAACCGTCCCCTGCTCGAAGATCCTGCCTTTCGCGAAGCAACCGCTGGGCTGTGACTCGATGCCACCCATTGGGGTGCTCGAGGAAGGCGACAAGTTCATCCGAGGTCGCCTCACTCAACCGTGTCGTCGGACGCCGTTCAAACTCGGCCGGCCGGACCCGATAGATTCTTCCACGGCCGGTTCCGCTATTGAGGTCGAGATACTGCTTGATACCCTCGGGCAGAGACCAGGGATGTTCGATCACCTCTCGATGCATATCACAGATATAGAGACAACCGTCAGGCCCATTGCAGTAGGTCGTGGGTCGAAACCAATTGTCCGTCGAAGCGATGAATTCGTGATCATGTTCGTCCAGGGGGCGCCGGGCAGAGAGCTCGACCCGGTCTTCAACCCGCGATACCACCTTGCGATGCACCAGGTTGCTCCCCACATCGCCGGTGAAGGCGTTGTTGACATATTGAGTCCCGAGAGCGTCGCCCGTGTAGATGGTGACACCAGAAGCGCCGGTGAAATAGCCGGAAACCCGGCCACCACCCTCGATGGGGCCACCGACCACTCCGGCGATTCTCCACCGGGTTCGAACGATTCGCCATGGCTCATCGGGACTGATCCGATAGACCGGAGCGGCTCCTCCGTCCACCGCGATCCCCGTCAGGGCCGCGGGCATCGAGTACCAGGGACTTGGTTTGGTCCAGCTTCTTTCCCACATCACTGCGATGAGGTGATTGCTGTTGCTCGACACGAACCGGCTGCCGTGGGTATCAAAGCTGAGACCGTACTGCGCACGACCGTTTTCGGCACGGAAATCCAGGGTGAAGGGATCAAAGGAAAAGTCACTTCCGGAGAGATTGATTTCTTTTCCGCCTTGGTCACCGCTCGGGCGAACCTTTCCTCCCTGCGTTCCGCTGGAACCCCAGATCCGATTGTCCGGCCCCCATTTAAGGCTGTTGGGCAGTCCCTGGACATTGAGACGTGATACCCCCTCTCCAAACCCGGTGAAGACCACCTTTCGCTCGTCGGCAACCCCATCGCCATCTGAATCCTTGAACCAGATAAGGTCCGGGGAAGCGACAACGAAAATGCCTCCTCCAAAACAGACCACTCCGGTGGGCCACCGCAGGTCACGGGCGTAGACTGTGGAGCGATCGAACACCCCATCATCATCGTCATCGAAAAGCATCCGGATCCGACCCCGTTTTTCGTCACGCCGCTCCGAGTATCCGCGCATCTCTACGGCAAAGAGACGGCCGTCTTCATCGAATGCGATCGAGACCGGGTCCACCACCACAGGTTCATGCGCGACCAGATCGAGGGCAATGCCCTCGCGCAGTTCAAAGGTGGAGAGGGCCTCCTCTACGGGAACTGGAGGAATCCTGGGCAGATCATTGGGATCGGCCTGGGGATCTTCCTCGGAAAACGAAGCGTGCATCAATCCCACGGCATTCCCCACTATCCACAAGACGAAAAAGACTCTGAGTTTATCTGCCCACATTCTCTGAAATACTGGCACAAACGGTGTCATCATCATAGGATTTCTCCTCGGACCTTGAAATGATTTTTTCGCCTGGTTGTCGAAAGTAGGGGAATCCTTTTCCAGCGAGAGCGCGGAGCATTCCCACAGGGGGTAAAGGGGTAGACAAAGCGGGTCCTTGTGGGGAAGGGGTGTTTTCAGTGGCCAATTGAATACAGCCAACGAATCTTGGCTCCCGTAAGGCTTAGAAGTAAAAGACTGAAAATCCTTGTGTCCCCAGTTCAAATCTGGGTCGAGGCACTCTCACTTTTGATGAGTTGTAAAAACTGTCAGAAAGGTCAATTCTTAGTCTGAGCCTGGGGCTCTGGGGTGTTCGCGGTTTAAAGGTTGAGTCATTTATCTGAAAACATGCGTCATCACTATGGAGATATCGTGATAGAACGAAATCTCATCTACTCCTATAGTTACTGGTGGAAATCAATTCCTCCAATTTAGTGATTGATGAAAAAGTTCAAAGTTCGGTTGTGATGCTTGCCAAACGAGGAGTCCTATATATTCCGACAGGTGATGAATGCTACACCGAAGCACTGATTTCCGTGAGGAGTCTGAAGAAGTTCAATCCCGATTTATCTGTTACCATTTATACAGACGAACGTGAGGTTGATCCTGTATTTGATAATTTTGTTATCATTGAGCAGCCTCAGTATTCCGCTCAGGATAAGGCCCTCCATATGTGGAGAACGCCGTATGAAGAGACTTTGTATATCGATTCAGATACCTATGTAACAGGTGATTTGAGCGAGTATTTTGAAGTTCTTGATTACTGCGATTTTGCCGGAACGATCGAGACCGCGCGGGGATTCTGGCATCATGGCAAAATGCAAGTCCCCAGAGCGTTATGTGAGTTCAATACAGGGGTTCTTTGTTTTAAAAATACGCCTCCTGTTATGGAATCCCTTAAGCAGTGGAATGACGAATTTCTTGAGACGGCTAAATGGCTCGGAGAATATGGGTCAAGTAAATGGATCTTAACAAACGATCAACCCAGTCTTAGAAAGCTAATCTGGACAAATAGGGATATTAGGGTTGCCATTCTTCCTGATGAGTACAATGCCCTTCGGTTTTTCGGAACACGTTTGTGGGGTGAAGCACTT
>DCQY01000105.1:0-13567 GCA_002323995.1 Akkermansiaceae bacterium UBA1506
TTAAGAAACACTCCTCAACCGACCGACTCCATGCAAAACGAAGAGCCCGATAGTAACAATCAGCGTCAAGGTGGCGGTGAAGGCGGATTCAACTGGAAAGGATTGATTCTGCTGTTCGTGGCAATGGGCTTGTTTGGCCTCGCGATATGGTCGAAATCAGCCGCCGATTCGTCTCGCCTGATTACTTTCGCCGAATTCAAGGATCTCGTCTCTGACGGCAGGATCCACGTCGATTCTGATCTAAAACCCCCGCATGTTTTGAAGTTGGTCCAAAAAGATGGCAGCGCGAAGCAGTATCTTGAGGGCTGGTATGAGGTTGAAAATCCGGACGAAAACGGTGGCGAAAAATATCGATCATTCTCTGCTCCAGTCATTCTCGATTACGTGGGCGACGAGTTAAAAGCAGCGCTGGCGGCCAAAAATCTTGAGATCGCCGACCTTCCTACTGAGAGCGACGGGCTTGGCGTGATGCTGATGTCATTTTACCTCCCCGTTTTCTTTCTCTTGATTCTTCTCTACTTCCTCTTTCGTCATCAGATCAAAGCCGCTGGGAAAGGAGCAATGAGCTTCGGGAAGAGTAAGGCCAAACTGATGGCTATGGACAAAAACAAGGTAACTTTTAAAGACGTTGCCGGTGTCGAAGAAGCCAAAGAAGAGGTTTGGGAGATTGTAGAGTACTTGCGTGATCCAAAGAAGTTTCAGCGCCTTGGAGGGCGAATTCCGAAGGGTGTGCTCATGGTGGGACCTCCCGGAACCGGGAAAACACTTCTCGCTCGTGCAATTGCCGGCGAGGCCGACGTCCCGTTCTTTTCTATCAGTGGTTCTGACTTCGTCGAGATGTTCGTTGGTGTTGGAGCCTCCCGCGTTCGCGACATGTTTGAACAGGGCAAGAAGAACGCTCCTTGCTTGATCTTTATTGATGAGATCGATGCAGTGGGCCGCCACCGGGGTCACGGCCTTGGCGGTGGGCACGATGAGAGAGAGCAGACCCTTAATGCCCTGCTCGTGGAAATGGATGGATTTGACACCCAAGAAGGGGTCATTATTATCGCAGCAACTAACCGGCCTGATGTCCTTGATCCGGCCTTACTTCGTCCGGGCCGGTTTGACCGCGAAATTACCGTAAGCCTTCCCGATGTGAAGGGCCGCGAGGAAATCCTTGGCGTTCACGCGAAGAGTGTGAAGCTGGGTGAAGGTGTCGACATGGGAGTGATCGCCCGGGGGACACCCGGTTACTCCGGTGCTGAACTGGCTAATGTAATCAATGAGGCCGCCTTGTTGGCTGCTCGAAAAGGACTCAAAGCCATCACCACGGCCGAATTGGAAGAGGCACGTGACAAAGTGCGTTGGGGTAAAGAGCGGCGCAGCCTAGCTTTGAGCGAGGATGAGAAAAAGCTCACCGCTTACCACGAGGCCGGCCACGCGCTTTTAGGAATGTTGGTAAAGGATACTGATCCAGTTCACAAGGTAAGCATTATTCCGCGCGGCCCTGCTCTTGGCGTGACGATGTATTTACCAGTGGAGGACAAACACAGCTACAAGAAACAGTATCTTCTTGATCGACTCATTCTCATTATGGGTGGGCGAGTTGCAGAGGAACTGGTTTTTGGCGACGTGACTAACGGCGCAGCAGGAGATATCCGACAAGCGAGTGAGATTGCCCGCAAAATGGTCTGCAACTGGGGAATGAGCGAAAAGCTTGGCATGATTGAATACGGCGAAGGGCAGGGCGAAGTATTTCTGGCAAGAGACATCTCGTCGCCGCGGAACTATTCTGAGGCTACAGCTCAGCAGATTGATGACGAAGTCCGAGGTCTAACAGACGAGGCGTATTCTGAAGCAACTCGTCTTCTCACTGAGCACCGCGATAAGCTTGAAGCGATCGCTCAGGCTCTTCTGGAGTATGAGACTCTCGATGGATCTCATATTGACGAGATCATGGAGCATGGTGAAATCCAAAACCCGCCGACGACTCCAACTCCTCCGGACTTGCCCGAAGAAGCTGAGTCGAATCAACCCCCAGTCGGCGAAGAAGAGAAAAATCACGGTGATGACTTTCCGGGTGAGCTAGCTCCGGCTGGCGCCTGAACTCTTCGGAGTGTAAACCTGCCCCATAGATAGAGCGACACAGTTCGATGGGCGGCCTTGGGAAGTTACCTAGGGTTGTTGCTTGCTTCCAAGAGTTCGAGTTTCCTCAGGAAGCGGCGTGTTAACCTCTGCCGTCGGTTGCAAGCAACTGAGTGACCGTAACAAATTGATAGCCTCTGGCGAGTAGCTGGTCGACGGCAGAAGGGATGGCATCGATTGTAGGAGCGTGAATGTCGTGAACGAGTAAGATTCCTCCCGGTGATGCTCCTCGCACCAATCGGCTCGTCACCGCTGAAGAGCCCGGTTTTTTCCAGTCCTCGGGGTCAACCGACCAAAGGATAGAGGGGTAACCGAACTCTTCGCGAATCCACTTTTTCTGAGCAGTGGTAATTGCGCCGTATGGCGGGCGCATGGTGCGGGGTGCGACACCAGTCGCGGCGACGATACTTTCGTGAGCATCAACCAGTTCTTTTCGAACGCTTGCTGCTGACATCTTGGTAAGATTACCGTGAGTTACGGTGTGGTTCCCGATCTCATGCCCTTCAGCAACGATGCGACGCATGATTTCGGGGTAGGCGCGAGCGTTGGTTGCCACAACATAGAAGGTTGCTTTTATATTGCGTTTTTTAAGGATGTCGAGAAGCCGCGGCGTGTTTGATGGATGAGGGCCGTCATCAAAGGTGAGAGCGATGAAAGGTAGGCTAGTTTCTACCTTGTGATAAGAATCTTTGAACCCCACTGAAACGGGTAGATTTCTGCTTCCCGCGTTATTCCAAGAGGGAGCAGCAAACCCTGCAGCGTTTCGTTGAGGGCTTTCAACGTGAGCTAGCGGATTTTCGCGTCCTTTTATCAGGCCCGTCGGTGTCTTGCAGCCGACAAGAAGGAGCCCGGCGATGGGCAGGATCAAAGCAAAGCGGGTCTGGGGTCTGGAAGGTTTCAAAGAAGCTAATGGGTGGAATGGGCTTTAAATTAAGAAAATTTTAAATTTCTGCAATTCACAAACAAGGAATTACTCAACTATTAATAAATCTTGAAAGGATGGGCCGCAGTGCCTCGGCTGTATTGGTTGGCCAGATTTCGCGTGGGGTAAAAAGAGCGTTGTCGAGGGACTTGTGTTCGGGCCAGTCCGGTTCGGTCGGGACTAGTGGGATCAATTTCTCGAGAATCTCTCTGGCACTCGCGGCATTGGCCTGAATATGTTCGATCACTGAGTGAGCATTCACGTTATCTTCTTCAACTTTCCAGCAGTCGTAATCAGTGATCATTGCCATGGTGGCTAGAGCTATTTCTGCTTCCCTGGCAAGCTTGGCTTCGGGCAGATTTGTCATCCCGATAAGGTCGAAGCCCAGTTTACGATTTGCTTCTGATTCTGCCCGGGTTGAAAAAGCAGGCCCGTCCATATTCACATAAGTCCCGCCGTTATGGACTGTTTTGCCCAGTTTTTCAGTGGTCTCAAATATCAGATCTCTCAGTTGTGTGCAAACGGGGTCTCCGAATTCAACATGTGCAACGATACCATTACCAAAGAAGGTGTGTTCCGCGCGTCGACTAGTTCGGTCGTAAAACTGGTCAGGCAGGACGATGTCGCGTGGGCGGTATTCTTCCCGGAGCGAACCGACAGCGGTCACTGCAATGATCCAGCGCACGTTAAGCGATCTGAGACCCCAAATATTTGCGCGATGGTTGAGTTCTGAAGGCAGAATACGATGGCCGCGGCCATGGCGAGGCAGGAAGCAGACACGGCGCCCTCCAAATTGGCCCGAAATGAAGACGTCGGATGGTTCCCCAAATGGGGTCTCGACTTTGATCTCCTCGATATCGGTAAGGCCTTCCAGCTCGTAAAGGCCTGAACCGCCGATCACTCCGATGGCATTGTCGAGAGAACTAACGTCAGTCATGGTCGTGAGTTTAGGAAGAGACGGGCATTTGTCCAAGCGGCAAATGAAGCAGTGCCTCCTGATAGTATAGATCCAAAAACATTATAATGACTTGATATTTAATAAATACTAATTAATTTTTTTAAAAATGTTTGTCCGTTACTTTATCTCTTTTCTTCTCATTAGTCTGGGGATTTTATCTCCATGGCTAGTTAGGGACTGGTTGGAGTGGCGATCTCAAGACGGCGTGTTAACGGGTATTTACCGAAAGTTCTCGGATTTCCCGGAAGAGATTTTGGTTCACTTACGGGGTGACAAAGGAGGGTCGGGTGTTGCTTCTATTACTGGCAATGACTCCGCAGGCGAAGTTGAGCCATATCCACTGGCGAATAGAACCATGCGATTCTTTGAAGGTTTCCAGCCATCAAAAGACCGTGGGTCGGCAACTCAATTATTGGATGCGGTTCTCTCATCATCTGATTCTGATTGGGGACCGGAGCTCAAGGAAGGTTCCAATGATGAGTTAAGTTCCTTACAACTTAAAGCAGGGGACCCGGTTTTCCTTCGTTTGTTTAAGGAGGAAAATGAGCTGGAATTTTGGATGAGAGGGACTGGAGTTGAGCATTACACTCTTTTTAAAGTTTATCGGTTGAGGGACTGGTCAGGTAAGCTGGGCCCCAAGCTGAAAGAGGGGGATCGTCAGACTCCAGAGGGTTTCTATTATGTCGGGGCTTCGCGACTCAGGCCTGGCTCTCACGAATTCTTAGGCATCGATGTGGGTTTTCCTAACGAATACGATAACTATCGGGGCCGGGTTGGAGGTGGGCTCATGATTCACGGCGGCAGAAGTCATGACGGTAATTTTGTAATTTCGCCAGAGGATATGAGGGAAATTTATCTTCTTTCGGAAGCTGCCTTGAAATCTGGTCAGCAAATTTTTCGAGTGCACATCTTCCCTTTCCGCATGACGGATAAAAGAATGGAGCAGGAATGGGATCAGCAGCCTGACTGGATTGATTTTTGGGCGAACTTAAAAGAGGGTTATGACTTTTTTGAAAACGTTAATTTTCCACCGGATGTGGCGGTCGCGGCAGGAGATTACGTCTTTAGATTCCCGAGATCTTAAAATTTGAGTTTTAAGCGTTTTTTTCTTCACGTGACCGAACAATTTCTTTAGGTTCCCACGACACCGCCGTTGGAGCGAATTCGCTCCAACGTGGTTTCTGCCAGATAGACTGACAGATAATTGCCGAGAACCTCCTTAACACCACATTAGTTTTGTACGCGAACGAATCTTACCTCCTTGAGCTCTTGCAGGAGGCGCATCTGTTCGATGCCGCCGCACTGGAAGACGTAAACCACAAGAAAAAATCGACAGAGTCAGTGCTCGAGGCGTTGATTTCCCTTAACCTCATCACGGATGAAAACGTGGCCGAAGTATTGGCAAACAATGCCGGTATGGAATACGTCGATCTCGGCAAGATGGAGATTAATCCATCGGTGTCATCTCATGTTTCGGGGGATAGTGCGGTCCGTTTTAAAATCGTACCGATTGCTGAGTCTAATGGTGGCTTGGTGGTCGCGGTAACGGATCCCCTCGATTTTGACACTTTGGACTCGGTCCGCCACCTTCTCGATGTTGAGCCTGAGTTTGTCGTCGCTTCGAATTCTGCGATTAAGCAGCGACAACTCGACTTTTACGCTTCCGAGCTGGACGCTGACCAGATTGGAAAATTGGATGGCGAGGCGATTGCAGTTAGCGAAGGGAGTGAGGGTGAAGGTGGCGATGCTCCCATTATTAAGATGGTCTACCAGATACTTCAGGAAGCCTATCAGAATAAAGCATCTGATATTCATATTGAGCCGCTCGAGGGCGAGCTTCGAGTTCGTTATCGTATTGACGGATCTTTACACAAAGTCCAAAGCCATCCTTTGCGTCTCCTTTCTTCTGTGGTCAGCCGAATCAAGATCATGACCGGAACTATGGCAATCGCAGAAAAGCGTGTGCCTCAGGATGGTCGAATTCAGGCAAAGTTTGGTAGCGGTGATCTTGATCTTCGTGTTTCGACAGTTCCGACGAGTTGTGGCGAGAGCATCGTGATGCGTATCCTCGATCGAAACTCGCTTTCGATTGGTTTGCCGCAACTCGGCTTCTTCTCGGATGATGAAGCAAACTTTAACGAGCTGATTCGTCTCCCTGATGGGATTATTCTGGTGACTGGGCCAACTGGTTCCGGGAAAACAACAACTCTTTATGCGTGTTTGAACGCGATCAACAAGTCGGACCGAAAAATAATCACCGTGGAAGATCCTGTTGAATACCTTCTCTCCGGTATTAACCAAGTGCAGGTCAAAGATGATATTGGTATGACTTTCGCAGCCGCTCTTCGCTCGATTCTGAGACAGGCGCCAAACATCATTATGATCGGTGAAATTCGAGACCTTGAGACTGCTTCGATTGCGATTAACGCGAGCCTTACCGGCCACCTTGTATTCAGCACTCTCCACACGAATGATGCGCCGTCTGCGGTTGCTCGAATGGCAGATATTGGTGTTAAAAAATTCCTTATCGCCAGTGCGGTTCGTTCGATCATGGCCCAACGACTGATCCGAAAGATTTGTCCTGACTGCATTACCGACGGTCAAATCTCTGAGAAAGAGATCCGAGCGCTCCGATTGACACAGGACCAGTTGGCTAAGGCTGAGATCAAAAAGGGCACCGGCTGCCGCAGCTGCCGTATGACTGGTCACAAAGGCCGGATGGGTCTGTTCGAGATTTTTAACATCGATGAAGAAGTCCGACTTTTGATCAACGGAGACGAATCGAGTTCCCAACTTCGTAAACGTGCGAGGGAATTGGGAATGCGAACACTTCGAGAGGATGGAGTGCGGAAAGTACTTGCAGGAACGACGACTGCCTCCGAAGTGATTCGTGTAACTATGGCGGATTCGGATTAATCGTCCGGTAGGAGAACGTTAAATTGAATTTTTATGACGGTTGAAAGTGTAATCGATCTTTTAATCTCGCGGGGATTGATTGAGGATTCCCAGCGCGATGACTACATAGCCGCTGGTAATGAGAGTGAAGTTGATATCACTCAGGCGGTGGAGCAGATGGGTATCATCCAGCGTGACCAATTGTTCCAGTTGGTTGCGCAGGATATTGGCGGTGAATATTATGATCTGAATGAGTTTGAGCCGGCGCAGCAGGTATTAATGGCAGTCCCCGCAGGAACGGCAAAGCTTTACCAAGCATTTCCAATTCAATTTGTGGATGGGGGCCTGCAGGTAGCGATTGCTAATCCATTAGACCCTCAGAACCTCGAAGAACTCGGCTTTTCTCTTAACCAGACCATTATTCCAGCGGTAGCTCCAGCTGAGCAGATTGCTGAACTGATTGAACGTTTCTATTATGGTGGTGGTGATGGTGCTGACGGCGGGCCCGCAGGTGCAGGTGAGAGCGATGCTTTGGCGGCCATTCGAGCCGAGGTAGAGGCTCTCTCAGAAGAAGATCTCGAAGAGGAATCCAATTCTGCGCCCATCATTCGTTACGTCGATCTGGTTCTTTATCAGGCGATTAAAGAGAAGGCTTCCGATATTCACTTCGAGCCGTTCGAAGACGACTTCAAGATTCGTTATCGGGTCGACGGTGCCTTGTATGAAATGGCGCCGCCACCGCAACATTTGAAGGCCGCGATTATCTCTCGAATCAAGGTGATGTCGGGATTAAATATCGCTGAGACTCGGCTTCCTCAGGATGGTCGGATCACCAAGGAGATCAACGATAAGCCGGTTGATATGCGTGTCTCGACATTGCCGACCGCCTTTGGGGAAAGCGTGGTGCTGCGTGTTCTTGATCGCTCGAATGTGAACCTTGACCTTGAAACGCTCAATCTCCAGCCAGAGATTTACGAATACGTCACTGACACGATCGAAAAGCCGAACGGAATCTTCATCTGTACCGGGCCGACGGGTGCCGGCAAGACAACCACGCTTTACGCCTGCCTGCGAAGAATTAATACCGAAGAATCTAAGCTGCTAACTGCGGAAGACCCTGTCGAGTATGACATGGATGGCATCATGCAGGTGCCTGTCAATGATAGTATCGGGCTCACTTTTGGGAGAGTACTCCGTGCCTTCCTGCGACAAGACCCTGACAAAATTCTTGTTGGTGAGATGCGTGACTTGGAGACTGCTCAAATCGCCATTCAAGCTTCTCTGACCGGACACCTAGTGCTGTCAACGCTGCATACTAACGATGCGCCTGGTGCTGTGACTCGTATGGTTGATATGGGTTGTGAGCCCTTTCTTGTTGCGGCCACGCTTGAAGGAGTTTTAGGACAGCGTCTTTTGCGTCGCATTTGCCCTGATTGTCGAGTGGCCTATAATCCAACAGCGGCCGTGCTGGCTCAGTTGGGGTTGAGCGAGGCTGATACCGGAGGGCGAGAGTTCTACACGGGTGAGGGATGCGATTCTTGCAACGACACTGGCTATCGGGGTCGTCAGGGTCTGTTCGAGTTGCTTGATATGTCCGACCCCATTCGTGAACTGGTGGCGCAGAGAGCTGCCACGGTCGTCCTGCAGCAGAAGGCCAAGGAGTTGGGAATGAAAACGCTCCGCGAGGATGGATTAAGAAACATTTTTGACGGAATTACTACGATCGAAGAGGTGCTAAAATATACCTGATCGAAGGTGCGGCTGCGCTTTTACATCGACATTCAGTTCGCGGAATCGCTAAACTCGTCAGAAGAATTTCACTAAGGTAAACTGCATAAGAAAATTACATGGCAAACTTTGAATATATTGCCCTTGATGCTAAAGGGGAAGAAACAACCGGATCTATTTCAGCAACAAATGAGGCAGATGCTATAGCGCAGCTTCGAAAGGGCGGGCTTTATCCGACCCAGGTTGTTGCTGCCGGAAAAGGGGGAGTCTCCGGCAATGCAAAGCGTCGGGCCAAGAAAGGGCAGAAGGCAAAAGGGAAGAAGGGAGCAGGAGTCGGTGGCCGCGTGAAGGGCAAGATCTTAATGATCTTTACCCGTCAGTTGGCAACGTTGGTGGACTCGGGCCTTCCGCTGCTTAGGGGACTTTCAGTGCTTGGAAAGCAGGAGAAAAATAAGGTAATGGCAGGAACTATTAACCATCTCGCAGATGCTGTTGCTGGAGGGTCCACTTTCTCTGAGAGCCTTGGCCAACATCCACGAATTTTTGATAAGCTCTACGTCAACATGGTGAAAGCCGGCGAACTCGGTGGTGTCCTTGAGTTGGTTCTAATCCGTCTCGCGGAATACCAGGAAAAGGCTCAAAAGCTTAAGAACCGAATCGTCTCGGCGATGGTTTATCCAATCATCGTGATCGTAATTGCGATAGCGATCTTAATTTTCTTAATGGCGGTGATTGTTCCTCGTTTCGAACGAATCTTTGCCGAAATGCTTGGCGATAAACCGTTACCCCAGATTACCCAAGTGGTTATCGCTATCAGCCGATTCGTGCAGGATAACCTGTTGATCGTGGTAGTCGGAGCTGGCGTGCTCTATGCAGGTTGGAAGCTCTTCGCAATGACGAAGGGTGGTCGCAAAATTATTGATCGCTGGAAACTCTATATACCTGTCTTCGGTCCGGTGGCACTTAAGGGTGCTATATCACGATTTACGCGGACACTCGGAACTTTGGTAACCAGTGGTGTTCCGATTCTTCAGGCGCTGAACATTACCCGCGATACGGCAGGTAATGTGGTGGTTGCTGAAGCGATCGATAAAGTCCATGAGGCCGTCAGAGAAGGTGAATCTGTGGTCGCTCCGCTTGAAGCGAGTAAGATTTTCCCGCCCATGGTGATCAGCATGGTCGACGTGGGCGAGGAAACGGGTCAGTTGCCTGACATGCTCCTAAAGATTGCAGATGTTTACGACGATGAAGTCGATAATGCCGTTGATGCGATGACCTCTATGATTGAGCCGATCATGATTGTCTTTCTCGCCGGTATTGTTGGAACCATTGTGATAGCCCTGTTCATGCCGATGATTACGATCATCACCGAAATGAACAATGCGGCAGGCTAGGCGCAAAAATTGAGCTGAGTCGATAGTTTCCATGTATTGACACGGTTCATTGCCGACTGTTACGATTTAGAACATGAAATTTTCTGCATCCAAGCGCGTCGCTTCCGGCTTCAGCTTGATCGAATTGATGACTGTGATTTCGATCATGGTCGTTCTCGCTGGCCTTTTAATTTCTGCTTTGCCGGGAATCCAATCAAAGATCAACCGCGGAAAAGTCGAGCGAATGATGGCTGAGTTGGCAGACGGATTGTCCAAATATCAGCTTGATCATGGCATCTATCCCCAGAACCCTCCGAATGGCGGGGAGCGTGATATTGCTGGGATAGAGGGATCGTCAGTTCTTTACAAGCATCTTTCCGGCGACTGGAATGAAGATGGAGAGGTTGATTTTGAGACCGACGAAAAAGTCTATGTTCCGAGGCTTTCTTTTAAGGAGAATGAGGAGTCGAAAGATCCGCGGGTAGGAGTTTCTGGCGATGGTAAGTTTGTGATCCTTGACGCTTACGGCAACGAGTTCCGTTATTTAGCGCAACCGCCGAATATTGATCCGGACGAGCGTGAGACCTTCAATCCGACTTTCGATCTTTGGTCGATCGTTGACGCCGATCCTACTTCTGAAGCCGATCAGGCTCGCCACATCACAAACTGGCAGTCTAATTAAACCTTGTTCCTTCGGTATCGAGGGTTGGAAACTTGAGTGAGTGATCCCAGTGAAATACCGTATCACCTCTTAAAACGAGTCGACTTTCTGCCATCGGTAAGGCCGTGCGCTTTCAGGGACTCCAGAAAAGCGACTTACCCGATTTCACTGGCGCGTCCGATGGGTTGCGCCTACTTTCGCAACGTCTTTCCTTGCGAAAGACGAATGGACTATGGACTTCATCGATTTGAAATCCCAGCAGGCAAGGATTCGAGGCGATATTGATCGCCGAATCGCTGCAGTGTTAGATCATGGCCGTTATATTATGGGCCCAGAAGTGGCCGAGTTGGAACAGTTAATGTGCCAGTATGTGGGATGCCGCCACACTATTGGGGTTTCCTCTGGAACTGACTCACTGCTCATGGCCTTAATGGCTCTGGAGATTGGTCCTGGAGATGAAGTGATTACGGTTCCCTACACTTGGATATCGACTGCTGAGGTGATCGGTTTGGTTGGTGCCACTCCGGTCTTTGTTGATATCGATGAGGAGTCCTGGAACATGGATCCCGAAATGGTGAAGTCTGCCCTTACCGAAAAAACCAAGGCTATTATGCCCGTTGGGATCTACGGGCAAACCAGCGATATGACGGCGATTAATCAAATAGCGCTCGAGGCTGGTAACATTCCTGTCGTAGAAGATGCTGCTCAGAGCTTTGGAGCCACTCATGACGGCCGCCGGTCCGGAGGGCTTGGCACGATTGGTAGCACTTCATTTTTCCCCTCTAAACCGCTGGGAGGCTACGGTGATGGCGGGGCTATTTTCACTGATGATGACGAATTAGCCGAACGAATGAGGTGGATCCGGCTCCATGGTGAGGAAAAGAAAAATCACCACCCGGTTCTTGGAATTAACGGGAGGCTCGATTCAATTCAAGCTGCTGTGGTGATCGCCAAGATGGTCCTTTTCGATGAGGAGATAATGATGCGCCAGCAGGTGGCGGATCGGTATGAGTCAGAGTTGGAAGGATTGGACCTGGTGCTCCCTTCTGTTGATGAACAAAATTCCTCAGTTTTTGCCCAATATACAATCCTAAGTTCGGCGAGAGAGCAACTTCAAGAGGCTTTGGGGGCAGCTGGAATCCCCTCGGTAAGCTACTATTCGGTTCCGCTACACCTCCAGCCGGTGTTTGCTTCTCTGGGGCACTGCGCTGGTGATTTTCCAGTCACTGAAAAGGTTGCTTCCCTAGGATTGAGCCTACCGATGAGCCCTTATGTGACTGGTGAGCAACAGTCGGTAATCGGTGAAGTTATGCGATCAAGTCTCAGCTAGAACCTGTAAAATTAGAGCGATTCCTTGGTTTATTTCCAATCGAACAAACTCGAGGACTCTCCTTGCTGCGAGAATTGGGGGGCGTGAATAGCAATTTAATTTACGGCCAGTAACGGTAGAATGAGTTCGTCGTCTAAATCCTACCCAAACCCCAAAACGTTATAATCATTGATTACAACCTTATTTGGAAAACAGGCTAAAATGACTGTCTGCTTCGATGCTGTCGCCGAGTCGATTGATGCTAGCACGTGGATCGTTCTACCACGAGGCTGAAACACGCGTCTAGGTCTCGTAGAAGTATTGGAAACGTGGGTTGAATCTGGCTCTCATGATTGTTAACTGTTTGAGACGGCAGATTTTTCATCGATGATTGATTCCAACGAACGCTACTATGTTGCGGGGCATCGCGGTATGGTAGGAAGTGCTATTGTTAGGGCTCTTAGCAAGAGGGGCTGTGAAGATATTGTTGTGGCTGGCAGTGATGAACTTGACTTGAGAGATCAAACGACTACCTCTGACTTCGTTGCCGAGAAAAAGCCCGATGTTGTTGTCGTCGCTGCTGCTAGAGTGGGGGGCATCCACGCCAATAATACCTATCCTGCCGAGTTCCTTTATGACAATCTTGTGATTGCGTCCAACCTGATTCAGGCCGCGAACGATGCCGGGGTAAATCGGTTACTCTTTTTAGGTAGTTCCTGTATCTACCCAAAATGTAGTGAGCAACCGATCAAGGAAGAGGCCCTTCTCAGTGGTGCTCTTGAAACTACTAATGAAGCCTACGCAATTGCGAAAATCGCTGGCCTCAAATTGTGTGAGTTCTACCGAAAACAGTTTGGGCGAATGTATCATTCCGCGATGCCTTGTAATCTCTACGGAGTGGGAGATAACTATCATCGGGAAAATTCCCACGTTATTCCTGGCATGATCCGCCGTTTTCATGAGGCAAAGGAATCAGGTCTGAACCAAGTCGAGATCTGGGGGACAGGGGAACCCCGTCGTGAATTTCTCTACGCCGACGACCTTGCTGAAGCCTGTATTCATCTCCTCGGGATCGATGACCCGCCTTCTCTGGTGAATATCGGAGCTGGTTCCGATATTACGATTCAAGAGCTTTCAGTTCTTGTTAGTAAAGTAGTGGGGTATACTGGAAAAATCATAAATGATGTTTCTAAGCCCGACGGAACATTGCAAAAATTAATGGATTCTTCCCTCATTTATTCGTTAGGGTGGACGCCGTCTGTCCACTTAAAGGAGGGGCTCGGCCTAGCCTACAGGGATTTTCTTCAAAGTGGTAGTTTGATCCAAAGATAGTTAATTTATCTATGAAAGTTGCATTTATCACCGGGATAACGGGTCAGGATGGATCTTACCTTGCGGAGCAATTGCTTGAAAAGGGGTATGCTGTGCATGGCATGATTCGACGCAGCAGCTCGTTTAATACCGAACGGATTGATCATCTACATAATGATGAGAAATTAGCTGACGAAGGTCGGTTTAAACTTCATCACGGCGATTTAACCGACTCATCGAATCTAAATCGCTTACTAGAAAAAATTGGGCCGGATGAAATTTA
>DCQY01000105.1:13972-23143 GCA_002323995.1 Akkermansiaceae bacterium UBA1506
AGGTTTCTCGACGCCATTAAGGAAGTCGGACTGGAACGGCAAGCTCGTTTTTATCAGGCCTCGACTAGCGAACTTTACGGTCAGGTTCAGGAGGTCCCGCAAAATGAAACCACGCCATTTTATCCAAGATCTCCCTATGCGGTAGCTAAGCTCTACGGTTATTGGATTGTCGTAAATTATCGTGAATCATACGGTTTGCACGCATCAAACGGGATTCTATTCAATCACGAGTCTCCTCGGCGTGGAGAGACCTTTGTCACTAGAAAGATTACCAGGGCAGCTGGGCGTATTCGTGAAGGGCTTCAGCAAAAATTACTGCTGGGTAATCTAAGTGCACAGAGGGACTGGGGTTTTGCACCAGAGTACACCGATATGATGTGGCGAATTCTCCAACAGGATGAGCCTGATGATTACGTTTGTGCTACCGGAGAGATGCACACAGTGAGGAGCTTCTGTGAGCACGCTTTTGAAGCTGTCGGCATCCCCCTTAAATTCGAAGGCGAAGAGCTCCACGAAAAAGGAGTGTGTCAGAAAACAGGTAAGGCGCTGATTGAGGTTTCGCCGAATTACTTTCGCCCAGCGGAAGTCGAACAGTTGCTAGGAGACCCCACAAAGGCGGCCGAAAAGTTGGGTTGGAAGCCTGAAGTGACTTTCAAGGAATTGGTAACGATAATGGCATCCTCTGACTGGAAGCTTGCTAAAAGCGAAAAGCGACAAAAGAACTAGCTGGGCAGCTAAAGAGGCAAAATTTCTGTTCTGCGTAAAAAAACAGCCCTGTGTCAGTTTGTTTAGGAGTCGAGAAATTGAATGATTGTAATCGTGCCACGGTAAAATTCTCCTGCCGATCGTTTTTGTAAGATCGTGAAACCTGCTCGACGTCTTTAGGAAACTCTGGCAACTCTCTCATTGCATCGAACAACGCCGAGAGGGTGGGATCTCGAAGAACCAGTCACTTGTTATGTTTAGTATCTCGACGATCATCTTAAAACTTTATCCTAATACCTGAGCTTAATTCGGTATATGGCAGTCAAAATCTCAGTCGTTACGGCAACCTATAATTCCGAGGCAACAATAGGCGATACGCTCTGCTCACTGGACTCTCAAACACACGAATCGATTGAGCACTGCGTCATAGACGGAAATTCTGGCGATGGCACCCTTGGCGTTTTAGCCGAATCTGCGAAACCATACCGGCGTGTCATCAGCGAAAAAGACACAGGTATCTATGATGCCATGAATAAGGGGGTTGCTGCTGCTTCCGGTG
Source organism: Akkermansiaceae bacterium UBA1506 (assembly GCA_002323995.1). Taxonomy (GTDB): domain Bacteria; phylum Verrucomicrobiota; class Verrucomicrobiia; order Verrucomicrobiales; family DEV007; genus Arctic95D-9. The sequence goes on from DCQY01000105.1 coordinate 15,237, forward strand.
ATATCATCGGATTTTTGAACAGCGATGATGTTTATGAAACCCCTGACGTTCTCACCAAAGTTGCTGCTGCCTTTTCAGACCCAAATGTCGATCTAGTCTATGGGAATCTTCGTTACGTTGATTTCAACGATACTAACAAGGTAATCCGAGATTGGACCTCAGAGCCTTATCGCCAAGGAATGTTCCGCAGAGGGTGGATGCCCCCTCACCCGACTGTTTATGCTCGGAAGCATATCTTCGAAAAACAGGGAGGGTTTGATCAGGCTTTTTCAATCTGCGCAGATTGGGAGTGGTTGTATGAGGCGATCGAATTATCTGAGAATCATGCTGAATTTCTCGATCATTACCTTGTCCGAATGAGGATCGGCGGCGTGTCAAACAGCTCTTTTGCAAACATTTTTAAGAGCAATATGGAGGCAATGGCAGCCTTTAAAAAGCATGGGAAACGGGTCCCGATTGGATTTTTTCCAGGTAAATTGATCCATCGTGGAAAGCAGTTTATATCGCGAAATGTCTCTTCGCATGGTCCTTCAAGGTGAGGATGTTTGTCCTCCACGGGTGAACACTGAAAATGGCCCCAATGGCGCCGTTAATTGTTGAAACTTAAGGCCAACTTGTTTGACGGCAATATTGCCACGCCAGAACTTTGCAGAAATCAGTAAAACGATAATTAAGGATTTGGTAGGGACGAGACTACGCTTCCGGAGTGATCACGATTGCGACCATGGTATCCGAGGAAAGATATTCTTTGGCGAGAGAATTAACCTCTTCCACCGTGATATTCTTGTAATCGTCAACAAAAGAGCGAGACCAGTCGAGACGCTCAGGATATTCTTGGGAAGATTCAAGGACGCTTCCCATCCAGTAGCGATTGGTTCGTCGCATCTCTTCGATCGAAGTGACCTGGGGTTTTTTGGCGCGGTCTAGTTCGTCTTCGGTAATGCTTTCACCGGAGGCGAGATCATTTGCAATCTGAGCAATGACCTGAGTCACCGCCTCGGCCTGGTCTGGCGCGACGGTAACAGAGGCGAATAGGTAGCCGTAATCAGTCCAAGTATCGCTAGGCAAGTTGTGAGCGAATGGACTGTAGGCGTCGCCTAATTCTTCACGTACCTTAACACGGAGGCGATCGTCGAGAATTGCTGATAGCATGCTGAGGCGTCGGCTTTTCTCAATATCGTAAATGTCGGTCGTAGGCCAGTGAACCATAGTCATGGCTTTTGGGATTTCTGATTTAAAAGTAAACTCCGCAGTGCTTGCGTCAGGGAATGATATGGAGCGCTTTTTGTTATACTTTGGTTTCTTAGATTGCCGATCTGGTAGGTTTCCAAAGGTGGACGCGACTAGTTTAATGGCCTCTTCAAGATCGAAATTACCCACCACGGAAATTTCCAGGTAGGCTGATTCCAATGCCGGAGTGAGCCACTCGCGTGCCTCAGAGGTTGTTAGAGCCTCGAAAGCGGCGCGTTTAGGGAATCCAAAACGGTCATCTCCGGAATGAAGGTATTTAGCGACCTCATTCTGGGCAAAACCTTCAGGGGTTCGTTCAAGCTGCTGGTAGATGTAGTCGAGTGCCTTGCGGAACTCGAGAGCGGCCTCTTCCCGGTAGCCGGGATTTGTCAGGTAGGCGCGCATCAGAGTCAACTGGGAGGCAAGATCTTGAGGGGTGGTCTGGCCAGACAGAGTGAAAGCATCATCATCGATCCCAAACGAAGAATTGACTGATTCCGCCGCAAAGATCTGTTTCAAATCGTCGAGGCTGTGAGCTTCAAGCCCACCTTTATTGAAGACGCTGGAGGCGAATAAGCTTAGGCCTGCCGTTGGCTCGGTAAGCCGGCCGGACCCGATGCGTGCCTTAACATAAACGGTTTCATCCTCGAATTTTGTTGTCTTGAAATTAGCTCTCACATTATTCGCGAATCTGATCTGAGTAACGTCAATATCTTCAATGGTCTTTCGCTTGGCGATTTCACCTGCTGCGGGCAGATCCCCATAGGCAAAGGCCGCCATTTCTTGTTCTTCCGGCGCAGTGACGGCTACCTTGCTACTTTCATCGTAAACCTTTTTAATCGAAGAGACGGCATCTTTAAGTTCGGCGTTCCCGGAAAGCATGAGTAAGGTGTCTTCAGCGGATCCCCAGAGGTCGCGCAGAGAATTACGAGCTGACTCCGTGGTTACCGAATCAAGTGATCGCATGACCCGTTGAAGGTCTTCCGCTGGACTGGTAAAGATTCGCCGTGAACCGATGCGGCTTGCGATTTCGTTAGCAAGATCTCTTGATTTGCGAGTGCCCATCTGCTTCGCCGCGTCCTCGTAGAGGCGACCGATAACGGCCTTGGTTTCGTTGAGTTCCGACTCGGTAAAGCCATGTTCGAGTGCGCGACGTAATTCTTGTTCGATCAGCGTGAGGGCTTCCTTCCAGTCTTCAGGCTTGCAGTCAGCATCGATTGAGGAATAGAGAGCAAATCCCAGATCAAAGAAGTCACCGACATGCATCGTCGCAGAGCTGATAGGGGAATTCTCTGCTTTGGTCAGCCGTTCGAGGCGGCGATTCATGATGCGAGCAGCCATCATTCGTTGCAGATCATCCAGTCTTCGAGCGCTGTTGTCTGGGGGTGAGCGCCTCGTTTTAAGAGCTTCAATTGAGACGGACGTTTCTCCGGCTTCGTCCTCGTAGTGATAGTGAACGTCAAAGTCACGATTAGCGAGGTTACCCATATCTGGATCTGCGCGCTTCTCACGGGCATCCATAGAATCGAAATGCTTGCGGATCACGGTTTCGATCTCAGCAGCATTGATATCACCGACCACAACGACGGCCATACGATTGGCGGTGTACCAACTCTCATAAAATTCCACGAAACGCTCACGGGATGCGTTTTTGATGACCTCTTCTGTTCCAATCGGTAATCGGATGCTGATGCGTTGCTTAGGAAAAGCGAACTTGATCTGCTCGACAAATGTGCGCCAGCCGACGGAGTCGCGGGTTCGCTTTTCACTGAGGATAATCCCTCTTTCGTCCTCAATCTCATCCCCAAGAAGCAGCATTCCATCGGCATAGTCGCGGAGCAACCCCATTCCTTCGTCGATCATTTCGGTCTCTGAATTTGGAAGCTCCAGCTTGTAAACGGTTTCGTTAAAAGAGGTGTGGGCGTTGGTGTGATTACCAAAGCCCATTCCGAGACGCTGGAAATATTCGACCATTTCCCCGGGTGGGAAATTAGTGGTTCCATTAAACGCCATGTGCTCGAGAAAGTGGGCAAGCCCTTGCTGGTCGTCTTCTTCCATCAGGGAACCGGCGTCAACATAGAGCCTCATACTGACTCGGTTCGGTGGTTCAGCGTTGGGCAGGATGGCAAAACGCAGGCCGTTATCGAGAACGCCCCAAGTCACAGCTGGATCTGGATTGATATCGCTATCTTTTTGAGGCAGCGGAATGGGGTCATTCTGAGCCGAGACAGGCAGATAGAGTAAGCTTGCAAGAGTAGCTAAAAGGCAGAGAGAGTTTCGGGCCATCATAGTGTAAAAGCGATCGAGTAGATTAGATTTGTTATTGGGGGAACGAAGATAATCAATGACTGTCAGGCAACTGATTAAAGATTACGCAATCAGAGTAGCTTACTCCGTTACCACCAAAAATGTCGAGAGCGCTACCGATCGTTAGGTCGACCAATCCTTCGCTGATTTCATCGACTCGTTTCAAGTCTTCGAGGCATGAAGCGCCGCCCGCGTAGGTGACAGGAATTTTGCCCCATTGACCCAGTAGCTCAACGAGAGATTCATCAATGCCTTCGCACTTACCCTCGACATCGGCAGCGTGAATGAGAAACTCGTCGCAAGAGGGAGCAAGCTGATCCAACGTCTCGTGGGTTAAGTAAAGGTCTGTCATCGTCTGCCAACGATTCATCGCGACAACCCAGCCGTTTTCCGTTTTGCGGCAACTCAAATCGATGACGAGTCGCTCCCGCCCGGTTTCTGCTAGGAGTGCGGCGAGGCGTTGTTCTTTAAAATGCGCCTCGCTGTCAAAGAGAAAAGAAGTCGCAATAACATGGGAAGCTCCAGCGCTTAGCCATGTTTCAGCATTTTCTTCAGTAATACCTCCGCCTATTTGCATGCCATGCGGGTAAGCTTGTAGCGCTGACCTAGCCGCCTCATCATTGCCCGGGCCAAGCTTTATCACGTGTCCGCCAGTGAGTTCGTCCTCAGCATACTTTCCAGCAAACCACGAAGGGTCCAAATCGCTTGTGAAGTTTGTCATTAATTCATCGGAGGAAGAATTAAAGGATCCCCCGACGATCTGTTTCACTTTTCCATCATGAAGATCGATACAGGGGCGAAAACGTGTTCTTCGGCGCATAGGGAAACGAATAAAAATTACCCCAATGTCATAATTATGCGACGCAGAAAAAGTCTTTTCCTTCCAACCATCCGCAATCATCCGCCAGCGTTCGGATCTGTTCTCGAGCTCCCTTTTGACCGACAGCGCCAAGCATAACGGCTCGACCAAAAAATTGTGATAATTTTCCTGAGTCAAGTATGGGAATTCCGTCAATTTGGTTGCCGATCTGACGTTCGTTCACCTCAAGAAATGCCTTAACCTTTATTCCAGCAGTGCGAAGGAGGTAACACATCTCTTTGCCGACGGGACCCGCCCCGCAAATAATCACCCCCAGTTGAATGATATCGGGGAGGCGCTTGAGGAAGTGAGCCTTTGCTGCCTGAAAACGGGAGAGATCGTATCGGCTGAGGTTTCTCGTAGCTCGCGTCTCACCGTCATACCAGTCGAGAAGCCTCTGATTCACCTTGGCAACTTGATGACCGGCCTCAATCATTCGAAGCCAGAAGTCGTAGTCCTCTGCCCAGGGCGGGTCTTGATAACCTCCGAGTGACTCCATGACGGACCTTCGGATCATTGCAGACGGGTTTGGGATGGGGCTGTCGACGAATCGTTCAGTGAGTATCTGGTCGTGGGTTACAACGGAGTTTATCCAGGCTTCATAGCGTTTATACCCGTCGTCGGCAGGGATGGTCTGGCCGTTTTCTCCTCGCTTAAAGATATTGACCAGCGTCCCACAGGCAGAAAGCTGCGGCTGTGCCTTAAGAAGGCCAACCTGATTCTCTATCCGAGTGGAATGAGCTATGTCATCGCTATCCATTCGTGCGATTAGTTCACCTTTCGCAGCTTGCCAAGCGAGGTTGGCCGCTTCGACAAATGAGCCTTCTTGTCGGAAACAGCGGATCCTTTCATCTTCGCTAGCAGCTTTCTTGATTAGAGCGGGCGAGTTATCTTTGGAGGCATGATCCACGAGGACGATATCAAGGTTTTCATAGGATTGCTGCCGCAAGCTGGCTATCGCTTTCTCGACAGTGGCTTGGGCGTTTCTCAACGGCATCACGACTGAGACGAGCGGTGAGTTCATAAGCAAAAAAGCCCCGGGTTACCCCGAGGCTTTCTAAGCTATCGCATTATAGGAGTCACGTCGATCATTCGCTGGCGGCCTCGTCGCTGCCTTCAGAAGCTTCGCCTTCAGCGTTCTCGCCTTCATCAGCTACATCGCCATCATCCTGTCCGCCGGCTGAGACTGCTGCTCGTGTTTGAGTAACGAGGCTTACTAGGACTTCTCCGTCCATCTTCGTGGTAACACCATCCGGAAAATTTAGCTCTCCAACCTTAAGGGAGTCGCCGATTTCAAGACTACTAACGTCGTTAGAAATGTTCGAGGGAAGATCACCCGGGCGACAGTGAACTTCGATATTGCGGAGAAGTTGCTCCATGAGGCCACCTCCTTTTACACCAGCAGGTTCCCCAGTGAGTTCGATCGGAACGACGGCGTGGATTGTTTCGTTTTCGCTGACGGCGCGGAAGTCGACATGAATAAGATTGCCAGTTAGAGGGTCTTTCTGGACGTCCTGAACGATCGCCATTTTTGATTTCTCCTGAGCACCTTCGATCTCGAGTGTCACGATGAAATTTTGACTGCTCTGGCGTCGAACGAGATCACCGAACTCTTTAGAATTGAGTTGGATCATATATTCGCGTTGGCTCGAACCATAAATAACAGCAGGCACAGTTCCTTGGCGACGCAGACGTTTTGAAGCTGTGGTGCCCTTTACATCGCGTTTTGCGGCTTGAAGAGTTTCTTGTTTAGCCATGGTAGCAGTGTGTTGAGGTCAATTCGTTGATTATCCTGTCCTCCTTTTTGAGAGGGCGCGAAATTTAGGTTACACCTCACGATATGTCAAAGAGAGAAGTGACCGACTCTGATGAATGAATTCGTCGGATCGCTTCCCCTAGCAATTCGGCAACGCTGACGGCGGTCACTTTTTCGCCAACAGCGTATGGGGTACTGTTGGTTGAGATGAGTTCTTCGATATCTGATTCTGCAATTCTTTCTTTGCCCTGATCATTGAGAACAGCATGGGAAACCCCGGCAAATATGCGTTTCGCGCCATGACTGCGAAGTAATTTCGAAGCCGAAGTTAATGTGCCTGCCGTTTCAGAGATGTCATCCACGAGGAGCACGTTGCAGTTTTCGACTTCGCCAATCAAGCTGATAGCCTCGACCTCAGTCGCGCTGACGCGATTCTTCGCCACGATTGCGAGAGGACATTTGAGAGCTTTGGAATAGGAGTGAGCCATTTTCATGCCCCCTACGTCTGGGGAAACGACGACGATATTGTCGGTCAGACCTTTTTCCCGCAGGTAACGGAGCAGCACCGGTTTGGCATAGAGGTGATCAACTGGAATATCGAAAAATCCCTGAATTTGACCGGCGTGCAGATCCATGGTGAGGATTCGATCGACACCTGCTGCGGTGAGGAGATTAGCAACGAGCTTTGCAGTGATCGGGACTCGGGGCTGGTCTTTCCTGTCTTGGCGGGCATAGCCAAAAAATGGAATCACTGTGGTTATCCTTGAAGCACTAGCGCGCTTCGCGGCATCGACCATAATGAGCAATTCCATCAAGCTCTCGTTGCTTGGGGGGCAGGTCGGTTGGACGATAAAGACATCGCGGTTGCGAATGTTCTCATTAATCTTAACGAAGGTCTCTCCGTCCGGAAACTGTGTCACAGTGGTGTCCGCTTTGTCGACTCCGAGGTAGCGACAGATTTCTTCTGCAAGCTCCGGATGTGCTGTTCCGCTGATGATTCGAATATCTGATTCCATGCGGGATCATCCTCGCTAAAACGTCACAAAACGCCAGCTAAATTACGCGACTGTGGCAGATTATCATTTTTCGGAGCGCGAGCGGCGCTTCCGGGAATGAGGGTGACCTTTTCCTCTCTGCCGTAGCTTTTGATACGGCTGTTCTAATAAATCTTCTCTAGTTCGAATAGCTTCGCAGTGACATCATCCAAGCCCCCCCACTAGCGATTTAGGAAGAAGTTTTTGACGCGGCGATTTCGTTAGCGATCTTTTCAAGATTTGCGACGACGTCTTTCTCCAAAGGGTCGATGGAAACGACCGCGCCACCAATTGAGTCAGCAATTGCTTTTGCGCTATTCTGGTCGAATTGGGGTTGCACGAAAATAACGCTAACACCTTCTTCCTTGGCTTTGTCGATCATGGAGGCGATCTGGCGAGGTTCAGGGGAGCGACCACTGATCTCAACAGGAACCTGCTTCATGCCGTAGGCATCAGCAAAATAACCGAAGGCACCATGGTAGACGTAAAACGACTGGTCTTTGAATGGCGCTAATTTTGCGACAAGTTTGCGGTCAGTATCTTTCAGTTGTTGAATGAGCTCGCGACAATTTTCCTGAATCGTAGATTTCGCTTCTTCAGATTCAAATAACGGATCGACACTTTTTTGAATTATTTTGAGCTGCTCCACTAGATGCGCGGGAGATAGCCAGACGTGTGGGTCCAGTTCTCCCCCGCCGTGATCGTGATGATCGTGATGATC
>DCQY01000129.1 GCA_002323995.1 Akkermansiaceae bacterium UBA1506
AATACATCATTGAGAACCAACTCTCGCTGCGCTGCGTCCTCGCCTGCAGAATTGACTTCTTCGAGTAGTTGGGTCATTTCTTCAGCGGTCGGTTTCCGGGTCAACGCCCGGATGTAGATTTGCTCGATAATCTGCTCCGAATTTTTACCTTCAGCTGTAAGCGCCTTAACCATGCCCCCTTCTTCAATTTTTTCGGTGACCGTATCTCCATTCATCAAGTGGAGCGCCTGGGACAGGCTCGGGTCCATCGTGACCTCACAAGAGCAAACTGTCTCGCGAGTCGCACGACCGAACGTCGTGAGGAAGTAGTTGGTTGTCCTGCCGTCACCAATCTGGACGGCTCGGGCGCCTGACGGGAGACCTCGAAACTTATTCTTAGTATCAGTCACCTGCGTGATCGTATCGAGCATCACTTCGGCGCGCTGACGTCGCACCCGAGCTTTCGCAAAATTATTCAAATCGTCTTCATTAGATGGATTCGCCTGAGTGGTCCGCTGATAAGTAGCCGAGTTACAGATATCCCGAACCAACTGGCGAAAGTCGTAGTTGTATTCGACTTCAAAACGATGCGCGAGTTCAGTCAAAAGCTCCGGATTTGATGCTGGGTTACTCACGCGCACATCGTCAACCGGATCAATTATCCCCACGCCGAAGAAGTGAGACCACACCATGTTAACGACATTCCTCGAAAAATAGGTATTATCCGGTGAGGCTAGCCACTTTGCCAGGACCTCACGGCGATCTTTCCCCTGAACATCAGGGGTTTCACCTCCAAGGAATTTTGGTGCCATTGTCTGTCCACCGACAATGTGTTTAGTCTCACCGCTTCCTCGGTTGTAGATTAGTTGTTCGCGCTGGTCGACTCCTCTCTTGCGACCAATCTGGGCAAAAAATGCCGCCCACCCATAGTAATCATCCATCGTCCATCGGTCGAAAGGATGGTTGTGACACTGAGCACATTGGAGGCGCATTCCCATGAACACCTGAGCCACGTTTTCGGAAAGCTTTAAAGCATCGCGCTCCACTTGGTAGAAATTGGTCGCAGGATTTGAAAAAGTTCCACCCTTTGAGGCAATTAGATCGACCACAATCTCATTAAGCGGATCATTAGCGGCAATACGATCCCTCAACCATCCGTTGTAAAGCAGCGCAGACTTGTAAGAAATGCCTAGATTGATGTTATTATCCGAACGTATCTGAAGAAGCTCGGACCACTTCATCACCCACATTTCGGTGAATTCTTTGCGCTCGAGCAGCTCGTCAATCTTTCTGGCACGCTTATCATCACCCTGATCTGCGATAAACGCATGATACTCTTCCGAGGTAGGAAGTTGCCCCAGGATATCAAGATACGACCGGCGGAGAAACGCTTCATCGCTGCAATTACCGGATGGGGTGATTCGCAGCTTGTGAAGTTTGTCATGCACTAAACTGTCGATGTAATTGTTTTCCGTCATCTCAGGACGGGTGTATTCAAGGCCTTCGGGAATCACGATCGTTTGAATGCCGACAGTCTTTGTTTCGTAGCGGGCCATGATAAATGCCTCGCCACGCTTACCAGCGGTGACCTTACCAGATTCATCGATATTGGCAGTCGGCTCATTGTTGGTAATGAACACGGCTAGGTGGGTAACGTCCCGGTCATGGCCATCTGAATACTTGGCTCGAACGGTCATCTGTTGCTCTGATCCAGCACCTTCAAGAACCAACTTTGGCGGGTAGAGAGTCAACTCCGTGACGTATGGAACCTCTTCTTTCTTTTCATTCTCAGCACCAGTCGCGATCCATTCAACGAGAGTGTTGTAGGCGTGTCCCCCTTTTTCCATCAATTTACCTCCCGTGTGGGGAACTGCCTCGATCGCTTTCTCAACGAGAAGCGATTCTTCTGGGATCGCAAGGTTGACACGATAACCCGCCATCTCACGAGTGAGTCGAAAGTGGTCTCCATCGGGATCGTATCCAAAAAGAGATAGCATAAAACCGTCCTGACCGCGGGCGGAGCCGTGACACGCACCAGTATTACAACCGTTGCGCATAAAAACTGGCATGACATCGAGGTTAAAGCTGACCGGATGAGTAACGGTAGTCTCTTTCACGGTGACCGGAACTTCGACGGTATGCTTGGCCACCTCAACGGACAGCCGCGTCTCTCCATCTTTGAGCGGAATGAAGTGATTGCGCGTCTTCAGACCGACGAGTGATGGATCTGCAAAGGTGAAAGTAGCGTTTGAGGTCACATCCTGGGTGGTATCGTCTTCGTAAGTCGCCATCACCACCACCGACTGACTATCACGTTTCGACTCCAAAACAATATCCTCAGGGAAAACATCCACCCTCGCGATGGCCTTACCATTGTCTTCAAGAGGCGTTGCGCTCGTGAAATCGGTCTCCTTCTTCGCAACAAGTTTCAAATCCTCAGGCCACTCAGCTCCCTCTTTGATCCATTGGCGAAGTTTTGCTAGTTCCAGTTCATTGAGAACCCTTCCCTTCGGCGGCATCACATCGGGATCATCGCCGGGCAAGGAGACGAGTTCCATCATCAAAGACTCGTCCGGTTTACCCTTGATGAGGGCAGGACCACCGTCACCGCCTTCGAAGAAAAGTTTGGCCTCATCGAAGCGCAAACCTCCCTTAGTTTCGTTTGCGTCGTGACAGGCCACGCAATGAAATTCGAGGATTGGCTGGATATCTTTGCCAAAATTGATCTTAGCATCCTCACCCGAAAGCGGGAAGGAAACCGCTCCAAGCATTGAAAATACTGCAGTGATCGTTTTCTTCATGTGGGGTAAACAAAAACTTCCGTCAGATTTCTTCCCAAATTACTCCCCTGCCTGTTGCTTAGCTTCCATTCGCAGTTGCTCAAGTCGAGATAGGGGTTTCTCGGAAACAGGCTTGTTACTTACAACCACTTTGGTCTCAACCGCTTCCGTCTTAGGGGCTTCTTTAGGCTTTGGATCCACCCGCAGAATGCCGCCCATTCCGACACGATGAACTATGGGTTCGCCGTTTCTAGAAATGGTTACGGTGCAAAATAGGTTTTTGTGCTGACCAACTGGAGTTTTCTCAGAAGTTTGCACTGGCAAACTCAACTCCGTAGTTCCCTGATCGATCTTCATTACCGGCACAGTGGCGTGAGCAGGTATCGCAACCAGCTGGACATCGGCCTGACCGCTGAAGTCTCTGAGTTTCGTGACATTGGCGAGCATGTTAGCCTGTTCACCTTGCTTTGCAGTGGTGAGATTTAACTTCATCTCAACAAACGGCTCCTCGACAGACAATTTTACGAAAGGAGCAGCCGTCACCATGACTCCCTTTCCTGCATCTGCCTCAGCGATAACTGTCACGTTCCAGCTATTAATTTCAGCTGATCCACTCGCATTCAACTCGTATTCAATCGTGTTCTCTTTCTCGCCAAAGACAACGGTTGAAGGGCTAGTAATGCCGGGAGGCTTCCAGATCAATCTGGTTGTGATTTTCTGGTCGAAGCCTTCCGAGCGATTCGCATGAATCTTAAGTTTCATTGATCCATTGCGCACAATTGGAACCTTGGGCTGCTCGATCGTGATACTGAACGGCATTTCTTCAACGACAGAGACAGGAAGTTTGTCGTGACGACGGGTGTAATATTCGACACCGTTCTGGGGTCCGCGCACAAGGTCTAAAGCTTGTTTAAATTTTCCCTCCACTGGCTGATCTTTATCCGTATTTTTCACAAGCAGATCATACATTCCGCCGGCAATAGGAGCATCCGAGGCAGCTTTGAGGAGAATGGGAAATTGGCTCACGCTACTAGGAATCGTGCCCGACTCCCAAGTCACGCCCTGCGGAAGCGAAGGCAGATCAAATACCAAATCTCCAGAGAAATTCCGACGAGAGGTGTTGACGACCATCGCGTAATAGCCCCCACGAGGAACATTGAATTGCTTCCGATACTGAAGTTCACGACGCAACATTTCGGGCATTGTGACGTCGATGCTGGGAGAACGAGGCTCAGTTTCGATACGATAGATAAAATTCGGCCCACCATTTTTGAGCATATCACGCACTCTCACAAAGTAATCACCATCCTCTGACGCTTTAAAGTCAACGCGGCTGTCCTTCGTGCCATCAGCATCATCGTTACTGCCAACTGATTTCATGCTGGAGTCATAGATATACAAAACTGGGTCGACTGGGGAACCGATTGAGTTGGCATAGACGCGGAAGCGAAAACTCTCACCCTTCTTGGCCTTGAACTTGAAATAATCGGTATCGCCGGGCTCATCAAGGATCCCATTAAAGGCCACGGGCAGCGATCCTTCATAAGGAGTGGCTTCCTTACTGGAATTATTGGGCTCGGACTCAAGGAAATTATCAAACTCGCTGACCCGAACCAAATTCGGCGATGGCGACTTCAATCCACCTTGGGCCCCAAACACGCCGAAAGTTCCTTCCGCTGTTGTGAGGGGGAGTTTCGCCTTGGTAGAAAAATTTCCTTTCACATCTCCAATCAGCTTAAACTCCATCTCACTACCTGCCTTGGCGCCAGCGGGAAACACCGCGAGCGGACGAGGAAAAGTTCCTATGTGCGCACGGTAGCGGCCGCGCCCCTGGTAGGCGCTGTCACGAACCTCAACGATATATTCGCCATCTTCAGGAATAATGACGGAAAGAATCGACTCTTGTTTCAATAGGGACGAACCATCGGCAGATGCGATTTCAAACCTATCCTTGTTCAGGATCGAAACGAAAGGATCGATCGCGATATTGTTCCGAATGTTATTGATCCGCAGTCCTTCGATTTCGACAGAAAGGCGCTCGCCTTTTTTCGCGGTTATCTGGTAATAATCTGTTTCTTCTGACTTGGCCTCAGCTTCAACAGTGACGTTTAGGCTGATTTTCTGAGGATTCTCGAAGTCATCGTTCGGCTCGACCTCTGCCACATTGGGAAATTGGGAAATCCAAAAATTTCGAGCATAGCTGATGCCAGAGCGGCATCGAATCCGCAAGTGATGCTCTCCAAGGCGGCAATCCGGAGCGACCAGCATTGTCACTTCGACTTTTTTTGAGTCGAGAACCTTTAGCTCCTTTACCGATATCCCCGGATGATGAAATAATATTTCCTCGGCGTCGCTGAGCCGATCTCCATAGAAAATGACTTTCTGCTCGGTCCCGGACTGCGCTCCGCGCGGGATGGTAGTGGAAAACGAGGGGTTGGCAGCCTTTGCGTTATGACCTATTAACAGAACCGTCAGCGCAAGTGCTGTAAACAGTCCATTGGCAAACGCCTTGATTGCCGCACCCTGAAGAGTCAGCATACGATTCATATCGATGAGATGTTAAGTGGAAAAGAGTTTATACGGCGGAGCGCTTCTCGATAATTTCTTCGATTACCTCACCGCCATCGACGATTTCCATCGGGCGCGGACCCGGTGCTATGAGTTCTTTGTCGGCATTGATTCCGAGCTGCGCGTATACCGTCTTGGCGAAGGACTGAACATCGACTGGATTGTTATCTGGCTCTGACGCTAAGGAATCGGAGGACCCATAAACAAACCCCCGCTTGATACCACCACCGGCGAGCATTGTAGAGAAGACCCGGGGCCAGTGATCACGGCCATCAGTTTTATTGATCTTCGGAGTTCTTCCGAATTCCGAGGAGACCATCACTAAGGTCGAGTCGAGGAGACCACGATCATCAAGGTCGGTCAAAAGGGTAGCTAGGGCCTGATCAAAGGGCGGCACATTGCGAGCAATATTATCCTTAATCCGATCATGGTGATCCCAACTACCATAAGTCATCGATACAAGTCGCACGCCAGACTCGACGAGACGGCGGGAAAGCAGCATTCTCATACCAGCTGAATTCTTGCCGTAACGCTCCTTGGTCTTCTCATCCTCCTTTGAGAGATCGAAGGCATCCCGCGCTTCAGGAGATCCAATTAAACTGTAGGCGCGCTGGTAGAATGAATCCATCGCATCGATCTGGTCAGCCTGCTCCATGCCTCGGAAATGACTATCAACCGCCTCAAGCAGAGTGCGTCGACGCTCAAATCGACTTTCGTCGACTCCATTCGGGAGCGTGAGATCGCGCACTTTAAAACTGTCGCTCGCTGGATCACTGCCAACAGAAAAAGGACCATACATCGAGCTGAGGTATCCCGTTCCAGCATACTCATTTGGCTGATTCGGCACACACACGTATGGAGGTAGGTTTTTGCGAGGACCAAACTCATGGGAAATCACTGAACCAAAACTAGGGAATTGAATGGCCGGGCTTGGCCGATACCCTGTGAACATGTTATGCGTGCCACGTTCGTGAGCCGCCTCTCCATGAGTCATCGAACGGATGACGGTCATTTTGTCCGCAACCTTTGCCAAATTCTTGAAGTTTTGACTGAACTGGAGACCCGCGACATTGGTATCAATTGCCTTGTAAGGCCCACGATATTCGGAAGGTGCGTAAGGCTTGGGATCCCATGTCTCTTGATGCGCCATTCCACCCGGGAGGTAAATGTGGATCAAAGACTTGGCCACTCCCTCTCTCGATTCGTAGAATTTCGCCTGCGCTCGGCTCTCGACTTTCAGGAGTTCGGGCAGAGAAAGCCCCAGCCCTGCCGCAAAGCCGACTTGAAGCATTTCCCGACGGTTTGCAATACCAGCTTGATTAAATCCTGAACAGCCTTTCATAACTTTTTGTTGATCGATCCCTATCTAAAACAGATTTTGACGAAACTTAACTTTATCTATAACCGAAATAGTCCCCAATGCACTTCACTGTAGAGGCGCGTTGGCGACCGATCATATGCCCCTTTTGAGCTATATAGACAGTGCCTCTCCGCGATAAAAATTCAGAAGGAAGGGTTCACTATTTGAGCGTAATATATCAACAAATCTCGTTATTTCCATAAAAGATGCCCTCCTGAGTCTTGGGTTTCGTAAAAATATCAGTCGAGGCATCACCCTTCTTCCCCATGAAAGTGAGATATTTTCTGATTCTTGTCATTTTCCAATTGCTTCCAGCTTTTGTCCACTCGGCCGAAACAGCCGGATCCGCGCCAAAAATTACGTTTGTGGACGATGTCTTGCCGATCCTCGAAAACCGTTGCACGAATTGTCACAACCCCGATGAATCAAAGGGCGGCCTTGATCTTTCTACCTACGCGGCCACCCTCACGGGCGGTTCGGGCGGCGAAGTCGTGATCCCTGAGGACGACACCGGATCCCGGCTCTTTTCGCTCACTGCGCACCTTGAAGAGCCGGTGATGCCACCCCGAGGGACAAAAGCTACGGAGAAAGAACTGAAAATTCTCTCAGAATGGATCAAGGGAGGGATTCTCGAAACGTCCAGCAGTACTGCACGAAAATCCGACAAGCCAAAAGTGGACTTTGACGCAATCACTTCCGGCGGCAAACCAGACGGGCCGCCAGCCATGCCAGAACATCTCTTACTTGAGCCGGCAATGCTCACAGAGCGTCCTAACTCAATCCCTGCTCTGGCACATAGTCCATGGGCCCCCGTTCTGGCAGTGGCTGGCCAAAAGCAAGTTCTCCTCTACCATTCAGAGGATTTCGACCTGCTTGGAGTTCTGCCTTACCCCGAAGGATTTCCGCAAGATCTCTCTTTTAGCCCAAACGGCGCCTACCTTTCATGCGGTGGTGGCCGAGCCGGCAAATCTGGTAATGTCGTCGCCTGGGACGTCAAAACAGGCGAGCGCATCATCGAGGTGGGAAAAGAATATGACTGTGTGCTCGGAGCTGACGTTTCGCCGGACCTTAAACGCGCAGTGATGGGCGGGCCGGGACGCAATATCAAAATTTGGGATACCGTTGCCGGGGAGCAGATCGCCAGCATTAAGAAACACACGGATTGGATGCTCTCTGCCGCCTACAGTCCCGACGGTGTGATCTTTGCCACCGGAGGCCGCGGCGGCGATCTTTACACTTGGGAGGCCGCAACTGGTTATGAGTTTTTCACTCTTAAGGGCCACACCAAAGGGGTCACAGGACTTTCATGGCGACCAGATGGTAACGTTTTGGCTTCCTGCAGCGAGGACGGCCAAATCATTCTCTGGGAAATGAACGAGGGAAGTCAGGTCAAAAAATGGAACGCCCACCCCGGCGGGGCGCTTTCAGTCGCTTTCGCTCCAAATGGTAATCTCGTTTCGGTCGGTCGCGATAAGACACTGAAAGTCTGGCAAGGCGACGGCAAACAGGTGAAATCAATCGAAGCTTCCAGCGATGTGGTGCTCAGCGTTGCTATCAGCCACGATAGCTCGCGCGCTTTCAGTGGCGACATCTTTGGAAACGTCGAGGTGTGGGATGTCGACTCCGGGCAAAAACTCGCCAGCATCGTTCCGAACCCACCGACGATCGAAGGTCAGCTTGCCTACGCTGAGCAGCAGGTTAGCGGACTAAAAGATCAACTGCCAGAGCTCAAAGCAGACGTTGAAACCGCCTCGAAGGAACTCGCAACCGCTCGGACTGAACTTGAGCACATCGACAAGAAAACCGGCCAAGCAAAAGAAGTCCTAAAAAGCAACCAAGAGACCTTTGCCGAGCTTCAACAGACTATTAAAGCGCTTACCGCTCAGTTAACAGAGAAACAAGCAACTGCTAACGCTAAGGACGCGATTGTAGAGAAAACAATGGCAGCCCTCGCTCAAGCCAATGGCAAACTCAAACCGAGTCAAGAAAAGGCAGAAACTCTCAAGGCCGCCATGATCGCTAGCACCACAGCCCTGAAGGCTGCTGCCGATGCGCAGCATGCCGCGAAAGTCGCAGCAGCCAAATCGACCCTCCCCGCTGATCAGAAACAAAAACATGACCAACTCGCAGCCCTGTTTTTCCAAGCCAATGAATTAAAAGAAGCCGCCAAGACAGACTTCGATGCAAAAACCCGTGTCTCCTTGAAGTTGGCAGCCAACTTGTCCGAGGCAAAGAAAGTTGCGGCTGTGTCGGCCGAGCAACTAGAGAAGCGTCAGACCTCTCTCGCCAGCGCCGAAATCCAGTTAACAGACGCCATGAATTCTCGCCAAGAGGCGGCGAATGCTGTTAAGAGTGGTTCCAAGGACGGAAAGCCTGCGCCCGATGATCTCATCAGAGCCCAAACGATAGCGATCGAACTAGAACAACAGGCTCGAGCTGCTGCGGAAACCTCCCGTAAAGCGGTCGCCACCGCTGATGCCACCCATCAGCAAAACGAAGCTGATCGCAAGCGGATTGAAAGCCAACTCGCGCCAGCTAAAGCAACACAGAAACAGGCTCAAGCTTCCTATGAAGCCGCCCAGACGAAACACAGTATGGCTGACACTGCATTCAAACCGTTTCGAGAGGCCTCCGCTCGAGCTCAAGTTGACCAGAAAAATTTAGCTGCTAAGACAGCGGCTCACAAGGCAGCTAGTAATGCCTATCAGGACATCAAAGGGCAATCAGAGGCAGCCGACAAAGCAGCCGCGGACATCGCTGTGACAATTGACCAACACAAAGCCACCCTGATCAAAGTACAAGAAGAAGCCAAGGCCGCGACCGAGAGCCTCGGAGCGAAACGTGGTGAGTTCGATTTGGCAAATAAGCAGCTCGCAACTCAGCAAGAAACGATCAAAGAAGCTGAGGTAATCGTCGCTAATGCCACAAAAGCAAAAGAGACACTTCAAGCTAGGGTTGCTGACCTCACAAAAAAAGAGGCAGACTCAAAGAAATCGATAGAATTGGCTCAGGCCAAACTCGAAAGCTTCCTATTTCTTGCAAAGAAATGGGAAGCAGCTGCCATCAATCTTACCGCTCATGAGCAATCGGAAGAGTTGGAGGACATGACAACCGAATTGGTTGAACTCAAAGAAGAAGAAACCGAAGCTCAAGCTGAAGTTGCCCAAGCAACCCAGTCTAGAGAGGCTGCTGAGCAAACTCTTGCAGAGGCTAAAAAAACCATCGTTGACGGAAACCAGCAACTCCAAGAAAAATCTACAACGGTTCTTGAGCACGCGCTTGAGCTTGTTTCAAGCCGAGCGATGACCGAGCTGAAAGAAGTGGTAGCTGCTGAAACAGCTTCAATGACTGCCAGTGTGAGCGAGTCCACTGACATCGGCGTAGGTGAAGACTCCCTCGACGCCGCAGCGGAGAGAATCGAAGCAGTAGCCGCTGAAACACTGGCCTACAAAACTCTCCATGAACTGGATACCGAAGTTGAAACGCTTAGAGACCGGCTCAGTGAATTGAAAAGTTTTCTCCACACATCCTACACCAAGGCGGATGAGACGAAGTCCGCGGTCAATGCGGCTGCCAAAGTGGCGAGCGAAACTCCGCAGGTGATTGCCGAACGAAAAAAGTCAGAAAAAGAAGCGGCTCAGGAACTCGCTAAAGCCGAAGCAGATAGAGCACATCAGGAACGACAACTAAGCGAGCAGCAAAAACTGATTGGAGACTTGCGTGCCAAATACCTCGCGGCTCTTCCCGAAAGAAACTAGCGACTATCTTGGCGCTTTGTATTTTGGATTAGGAATCGGAAACTTAGCTCCGGTTTCGAGCAGGGGTTTGATAAGTTTGTCTTCAAGCGTTGCCACCTTCTCTACATTTGACTTGGCCACGTTGTTCTCTTCGTAGAGACCAGATCTGAGATTGCATAGTTCAATCGGCCCCTCCCAGAATTTAATCAGTTTCCACTCGCCTTCGCGTGTGATCGAGTAAGGGCCAGGGTCGTGCCGATAGAGCGGGAAGTGCCAGATGAGGTTGTCGCCAGCAGGAAAATTATCAGTATCTGAATCTTCATTTTCTAAATCACCGGATATTCCCAGGGGCTGCGATAATCCCGTGTCAAGAGTCCTGCCGCTTCACCATCGCCGGGAATGGTCTCTTTATCACCATCCCACTCAATGCTGCGACCAACCTTGTAGCTGATCATGCCAAGCAAGCTCAAGTTGGTAGCTTGATGGCCTATCTCTACGTCGGCAACCGGTGTCCTGCTCCGGTCTTCAATACATTCGATAAAGTCACGCCAGAGAGGTGGCACGTTGTGGCCATCCTTTTCATTGTCAAACTTGGGATCTTCATGAATCACCTGCCCTCCCTTCGCTGGATAAAATGTCCAGCCATCGCGCCATCCCATGTGGAAGGTTCCCTTGGAACCATAAAAATAGCAGCCCACTCGGGACTTTTCCGCTTCATTTCCCCCAAAGCGGCGGTGTTCCCAAACTGCTGTGAAATTTTCAAACTCATAGGTTGCCACCTGATGATCCGGGGCATCAGTGGTTTGTTCCAGATCATTCATTACAGCCTCTCCTTTGACTGCCCTTCCTCCAATTGAATAGACAGATTTTGGATACTTTTCATCCGTCCACCAGAGGATCTGGTCCAACCAGTGCACGCCCCAGTCACCAAGCGTACCATTGGCAAAATCAAGGAAATTACGAAACCCGCCCGGATGAATCCGCTTATTGAAAGGGCGCATCGGTGCCGGCCCACAGTAAAGATCCCAGTCCAGGTTCTTGGGCACCTCCGAATTGGGGGTCGGTGTCTCAGCACCTCCTCCTCCATGGGCAAAAGCTCGAATCATTCCAATATCACCAGCGCCACCCTCTTTGAGAAACTTCATTCCGCTAACATGATGTGGCCCTATTCGCCGATGCATCCCAACCTGCACCACCCGGTCTGCCGCCCTGGCCGCTTTCACCATTGCCCGACTCTCTCCAATCGTATGTCCAGTCGGCTTTTCAACAAATACGTGAGCCCCCGCTTCAACGCAGGCAATACTCTGTAGAGCATGCCAGTGATCGGGCGTTGAAATGATAGCAATCTCGATATTCTCTTTGTCCAGCATCTCTCGATAATCACCATACATGTTCGGAAATTTCCCCGTTAGCGCGTCAACCTCATCTGCGGAAACTTCCAACTCGTCAGAATCAACATCGCAAAGCGCTACCACATCACAGCTGCCATCTTTAATTGCCACTCGCAGGATGTTCATACCCCACCAACCCGATCCAATCAGGGCTGTGCGATACTTCTTACCAGACTTCGACTGCGCCTGAATCCACGGAGCAGTCCATGGGCTTACGAGCACAGTTGCACCAGCAGCAGATCGCATGAATGAGCGTCGATTATGAGGAGTCATTGGAATATTAAATGCAGTTTAGTGTCAGAATTTTGCATGTCGTTCATAGAAAGGCGACCTGCCCGAACACGAACATGGAGGCAATGCTCTATGATTCCAAGCCTAACGACTACGAGTTTTTAATGATCAAATCACGGAAAAATTCAGAAACCTCATTATTTGCGGGATTCGTTTGCCTACCAACATTGTTTCGTCATCGAGAGACAAAACGGAAATCGTAAGGATCAGCTCTAAAAATCTACTCAAATTTGAGTCAGGCGTTCTAATTTCCAACGGCGCTCGTGTGACTGCCAATTGACAAGTCCCTTGCGAAACGGCAGACATGGGCAGCTATGTCGGACTCAACACGCCTACTTTTCGTTTGCCTCGGAAATATTTGCCGGTCCCCTTCCGGCGAAAACGTGATGCGTCACATTATCGACTCAAGGGGATTAAGCGGTGAGTTTGAGATTGATTCCGCGGGCACTGCCGGCTGGCACACCGGCAAACGGCCAGACTCCAGAATGATTGCCGCCGCAAAGAAACGAGGCATCAAAATGGAAGGGAGAGCTCGACAGGTCAATCCCGATGATTTTGCCCGTTATGACTGGATCTTCGCCATGGATAGAAGCAATTATGATGACTTGCTCGATGTAAGAGATCGTTGTCCCAATCCAACCGCGCGACTGATTTTGTTCTGTGAATTCTGTGATGAACACGAAGAGGATGAAGTCCCCGACCCCTACTACGGTGGTCCTGATGGCTTCGAAAAAGTGCTCGATCTGATAGAGGATGGCTGCACCTCGTTTCTCATGCTTTGGAAAAACAAGGATCTGCCATGATAGCCCAATCTATTGTTGATTGGCTTGAAGCGGAGAAAGGACTCCGACTCCGCTTATCGACAGCCCGATCGGTATCAGGCGGGTGCATCAACGATGCGCACATCGCAGAGACCGAAGAAGGTGGACTGGTTTTTCTCAAGTCCAACCAAAGAAATCAACTGCCACTCTTCGAAGCCGAAACAAAGTCATTGGAGCAGCTAAGTTCAGCTGCGGTCGTTCGAGTTCCTACTCCTCTCTGCCATGGAGTTATTGGGGAAACGACAGTGCTGGCGCTTGAGGGAATTGCCATGACCAATCGCACCAACAACTCGGTTTCTCAGGAGCGCCTCGGTCTCTCCTTGGCAAATCTTCATCAGTCGTTTCCTCAGACAGAGCAGTTTGGAGCCGACTTCGATAATTATATCGGAGCCACGCCACAGCCTAATCCTTGGACAGCCTCCTGGGCAGATTTTTTCACGATACACCGCCTCGAATACCAGTTTCAACTCGCTGAGTCGAGGTGTCACAAGTTTCGAGAGGCTCGCACTCTGCTTGATGCCGTCTATACTCATCTATCTTCGCTGGACATCGTTCCGTCCCTGCTGCACGGAGACCTCTGGAGCGGCAATGTCAGCTTCGATGAAACCGGTGCCCCCGTAGTCTTTGATCCTGCTACCTATTTTGGCGATCGTGAGGCTGATATCGCCTTCACTCATCTCTTCGGAGGTTTCGGCCCCGATTTCTATGAGGCTTACCGCGGCCAAATCCCACCCGTGGAACCAATTCGTGAGACCATTTACAATCTCTACCACCTATTGAACCACTTTAATCTTTTCGGCGGTGGCTATGCTTCGCAGGTAGATTCCTCAATTCAGAAAATCCTTTCGGCCGTCTAGGTAAACGTCCCAAAGCAAAAAAACCGCCGACGTGGATTACGTCGGCGGGTGCAGCCTAAATCTTGATGTCAGAGCGAATCAGGAATCAGCGCCTTTCTTTTTTTTGCCCTCGGGTTTCTTACCGCTAGGGCCGCCTTTTCCTCCAGCACGGGGTGCAGCAAGTTCCTTTTTGGTGAGTTCCCCGTCGCTATTCTTATCGCGAGCAGCAAACAGCTTGTCGATCGAATTCTCCCCACCTTTTTCCTTGAGTTTGCTCGCCATAGGGGAAGCAGCAAATTCAGCTTTCGAAATGGATCCGTTCTTGTCCGTATCGAGCTTTTCGAGCATCATTTCAAAACGCTTAGCAGGGTCTCCCTTGCCTCTACCACCTTTGCCTTTTTTGTCGCCATCTTGGGCCTCAAGGCCCAACGTCATTCCGGCAACCAAAGCGGTCGCCACTAAGAGGATTTTTTTCATTATTTCGATAGGTTTAGAGTTTAGTCAGGATCGTCGTCCTTCATGAGAGGAAACGCCGCCTCTGCAGGTCAGTTGCAAAAAAAATCACTTTTTCATCGCTTCTTCCATCAACCGGAAGGTGCGAGAGACAAGGTCAGTCCGATTTTCAAGCAAGCCAGCA
The DNA here is from genome assembly GCA_002323995.1 of Akkermansiaceae bacterium UBA1506. Lineage (GTDB taxonomy): Bacteria > Verrucomicrobiota > Verrucomicrobiia > Verrucomicrobiales > DEV007 > Arctic95D-9. Next base: position 14,401 of record DCQY01000129.1, read on the forward strand.
GCCAAAAGAGCATTGTCCAGTAACTGCACCGCAACAAGCTTTGCCAAGTCCGGATTATTCTCGCGCGCCTCAGAAAGTTGGTGAATGAGAGCATGACGAGGATTGAGTTCAAGATCGACCTTCAAAGGCGGAAGTGGTTCGTCAGGGTTCATCGCCTGCATCATGGCACGCATCTGAGCAGTCATCCCATCTTGCGGAGTCATTACAGCCGCCGGACTGCTGACGAGGCGTTTACCGGCAGAAACATTTTCGATCTTTTCTCCCAATTCACCGGTCAAAAATTCAGTAAGCAAAGCCATCTCGTCATCAGACAAGGTTTCACCCTCTGCTTCGACTTTATCATCGTCCCCAAGTTCGAGGCCGGAGCTTGCCGCCGAAACCAGCTGTTTCCCGTCAAATTCGCGCAGATGCTGGAGTAAATACTCGTCAATCGCATCAAAAAAGAAGATCACTTCCAGCCCGCGAGACTTCAACGCCTCCAGATATGGCCCACCCTCAATCGCAGCGCGGTCCGCACCAGTGAGGTAATAAATCTTATCCTGCCCATCTTTCGCACGGGTCAGGTAATCTTCGAAGCCGGTCAACTCCCCTGCCTCGGTCATGGAACTTTCAAAACGAAGCAGCTTGGCAAGAGACTCGCGATGATCGAAGTCCACCGCAGCGCCCTCTTTGAGGAAACGACTGAACTTGCCGTAGAACTCTTTGTATTTATCAGCGTCATCCTTCGATTCGCTCGCGAGAAACTTGAGAAAACGCTTCGTCACGACTTTGTTAAGCTTGCGAACGAGCGAACTGTCCTGCATCGACTCGCGACTGATGTTGAGCGGAATATCGGCACTGTCGATCACACCGCGCAGAAAACGCAGCCATTCGGGAAGTAGGCCATCCGGCTTATCATCAATCAATACGTTCTTGCAGTAAAGGGAAACGCCCGGTTCCATTTGCCCCATACCCCATAATTCCGTGTTCTCAGCCGGGATAAAGACAAGCGCATTGATCTCAATCGGCATCTCTGAGCTGAAGTGCATCCGATAACGCGGCTCGTCGAAAGCCTTGGCCGAAAACTTGTAGAACTCGTTATATTCCTCGTCAGTAACCTCAGACTTTTTCTTTCTCCAGATGGCTTCGATCTTATTAATGCGATCTTCCCCAATCATGATTGGGAATGAGACAAAACTGGAATAATTTTCTAGGATCTGCTTGATGCGGTTATCGCTCGCAAAGTCTTCACAATTCTCACGGAGCTTAATCTCGATACGACAACCTCGATCGACATCACCATTCGCTGTCTCGATCTCGTAGCCTGTTTTACCATCACTAATCCAGAGAAGGCTTTCGCCTTCGGGTCTCCACGAACGGGTCGTCACGCGGACCTCATCAGCAACCATGAACGCTGAATAAAAACCGACACCAAACTGACCAATTAGAGCACTCTCTTTCTGCTGAGAATCCTCCATCGCTTTAACGAAAGCCTTAGACCCAGAATGCGCAATCGTTCCCAGATTCTCATTCAATTCGTCCCGAGTCATTCCAAGACCATGGTCAATAATCGTCACTGTCTTATTCTCCTCATCCACCTCAATTTTGATTTCCATCTCAAGATCAGGCTGGTGAACCTCACTCTCTGTCAACTGAGTATGGCGCAGCTTTTCCAGTGCATCAGAAGCATTGGAAACCAGTTCACGGACAAAAATCTCTTTATCGGTGTAAAGAGAGTTAATTACAATATCGAGAACCTGACTGACTTCAGCCTGGAACTCGCGTTTCTCGGGTGTGTTTGTTTTCGACATCGCCTATGGATCGTTAAATGCGGTGGGTGGCGGGAAAAATGGCGGCACCAGCGCTGTTGTCAAGCCAGCGTGCCTGTCCCTAAGACAATTTCTGCAAAGTCATCCCTAAGATCAGTGCAACTCCCAGCCGGGCGGTGGGAATTGCCTTTCTGCCTAGCAGATCCAAAAGTAGTGCTACGAATCCCGCTGAAACCATCTCAAAGTTTCCAACAAATCAAACCAATGCCACTGCGACGCCAAGAGACTTTTGCGTTAATCTTGGCTTTTCTGAGACTGACTTCCTTTCAATCCCGGGAGTATGACTTGCCGTTCTTGATCCGACTCTGTGCCTGCTCTCTCAATTCGCTTTTTCTGGGGACCAAAGATGCCCTTACCAATTGACCTTAATCCCTCACTGGGGCTCAAGACCGGAGAAGCACTCCGATCGGAACCTTGGTAACTCTCCGTGGCTTGTGGCTTGAAGAGACCGCCTCCAAGTGCCTTTAATCCCTCAAAAGGGACCTGCGTCATCTCGGTAATGACCTGCGAGGGAAGCTTACCGATATTTGAAATATGTTTGGCACTCCAAACTGGTTCCTGAAGTGTTCCCGAACAGGAAAAGGTTAACAACTCACTCACAGGAGTAAGAATTGTTCGAGACAAAGCTCCCTTGGGGTTTACAACCGCCTCTAAATCAACCGATTGATCCACAAACGAGATAGTCCCAGCACTCCCGACAAAAACGTTATCAGCAAGGGCCACAAAGTCATCCGTCTGCAAAACTCCGTTTTCGATCTGAAAGGTAGCCTGTGCCTCCCTCGCAACCCCTCCGTTGGACGGAGATACCTGAAGAAAACCGGCGAGTGCTCCCATTAAGGGTAAAGCAAACAACTCGCCATCCTCAATCGAAGCGGCACCATGGCCATTTAGCTTCGAGACATCTCCTCCGCGACCGGAAAGGTGAAAGACGGCATCGACTCGCCCCGTCGCAACCTCCACCCCGCCGTAAAGCCGGGTCACATCTTCCAGCGGAACGCGACTCACCCTGACTGAAGCGTCGTATGGCTTATCTTCTGATCTAACGTTAAGAGCGTCATATTCCACTTCGATACTGCCATCAAAAATACCAGCGGAAAGATTAGTTAGGTGAACTCGGCTACCCGAAATTTCTAATTCCCCCGATGGTGAGCTCAAGGGAACCACTTTTCCGAGGAACTCATACTCAGCAGAATCGTCACATGAAAACGAAACTGCTAGCTGATTATTCCGTGGCTTTTCTCTAACTTCTTCTTCCCTTCTCGAATCGAGAAGTCCAGCTAACTTCACAGTTGGATGAGAGTTGAACCGGTATCTTTCGAGGTATTTAGACAACTTCGGATTGAACGCTCTTGCCCCCTTGACCAGATCAACGGTGGAAACAACGCCTTTCACCTCCCACTGACTCTGCTCCGGCATGTAATGTACCATCTCGGCAACGATCTCTCCCTCACTACGCCCAAGCACAATATCATTCAGCCAAAGCTGGCCAGATTTAGCCTCAAAGTCAGCCTCCATTTCCCGGAATTCGACCCCTTTGAGTTGGAAGTTTCTGAGGTCTACCACACCCTTATTTATCCAAGTCTTGAGATCCCAGTTTTCGCCTTCACCTACCGCGGCTAAGTAGACTGCGGAATTCTCGGAGAATTCCCATGAGTCGAGGAATTTCCGTCCACCTTCGTCGAAGAATGGTCGGAAGGCCTCAGGATCCAACTTGATTTCAGTATGATATTGAATGCTCTTAACCCCGTTGCCCGGCTCATACTTAAAGTTAGCAAAAGCCACCCCACTTTTGTGATCAAGGCGGAGGTTCCTCAGGTAGGCCCTTTCGCCTTCTGCACTGAAACCAAAATCAAGGCCGGAGAAAACGGTGCCGCGAGTCACGAATCTGTCCGACTTGAACTGTCCGATGACGGATCCTGGAAATGACCAGGTCGCTCTGCCAAGTTCATTAAGATTCAACTTCCCCTTCATCTCAATTTCCGGAGGATTAAAGAAAACGACTTCGCCCAACTTACGATCGTTCCAGAAGAATCCAACGAGACTCGAAATATCAGCATTGGAGACCATTTCAAACTCGATTAGATTTTCGTCCTGATCCCATCTCCCCGTCAGTGAGATCTCGCCTTGTTCATCCCGAATACTGAGCGATTCTATTTCCGCCTCGTGAGATTGACCATCGAACCGAAAGACGGCACTCAGCCCATCGACGTAATATTCGCTCTCTTCCTTTTTACTGAGTTGCCCCGACTCGACCTCTACCCTTGCAGTCATCGTCGAAAGGTCCTCAAGGTCACCTCGAAATTCGACTGCAATCATCGCGGGCTCATCAAGAAACTCGTATCTCTCTAACTCTTCGATAACTCGGCTGATTTGATAACGTCTCGCTGCTAACTGCTCTGAGTTACGTTCGTTTTCCTCCTCCGTCAGGGTCCTCTCGTCCATGGGTAACCTCAGTAGTCTGCCGGCAAGGTTCAACTCCACGTTAGCAACTGATGCCTCCGCGGAAACAATCTCAATCACACTCTCGGTGATCACGACTCGACCAGACAAGTTTTCAACTTTCAGCTTTTTGCCACTGGGATCTGAGGGGTCGACAGGAAGTGAAAGACTGGCATCTGCCACATCGAGAGTGTTAATGGAGATCTCTTTATTGAGAATCTTACTCAGGTCAACGTCGAGATAAACGTCATCGACTGATGCAATTTCAAAGATCTTATCTGCGCTGCGAAAAAAATGAATATCCTCGGCGACCAGCCCACGAAAGGCTCCCAAGGTAATCTTGCCGATCTCAACGTAATAACCACGATTAGCGAACTCATCCTCAATCGCATTACGCCAACTTTCGCTAAATCCATTTTTCCGCGCGTGGAACCCCGCCCAGATGACGAACCCTGTTAAAAACAGGCATAAAAACAAGAACAATCGACGAATCAAACGCATCATAAAAATCTTCTGCTAGGCCTTTCCATAAGCATGCCCAGACAGGGACTTTCCCCGAAAGGTTTCGGCTACTCCAGTAAAAAAGGAGGCGCAGAGGAGGCTTCGAACATAGATTTAACGATTTGAGACCGTGAATCCTTGGGATAATCTTTAGCCTTTCTTTCAACTCATGCGAATCATCGCCGGAACCGCAGGAAGCCTGCAACTTCAGGTGCCTAAAAATCTTACTCGACCGACCACTGATCGGGTTCGAGAGGCTCTGTTCTCTTCTCTCGGGCCAAAAACTGAGGGTGCCAGGGTTCTCGATCTTTTTGCAGGATCCGGTGCTCTTGGAATCGAATCCCTCAGCCGAGGCGCAATAACAGCCAACTTTGTCGAGTCAAGCAACGAGGCGTGCCGAATTGTGACCGAGAATCTCATAAAAGCCGGCCTTAAGGGGGGAACAGTTCAGCATCGCGATGTTTTCGGGTTTCTATCGTCTCAATCTCTCGCAGGCTGTTTTGATATTATTTTTGCCGACCCCCCATATGCCCGTGACGAAGCGACCGCTGCCCAGATCAGCCAATTGCTCAACAGTAAAACACTTCAGCAATCACTCTCGCCCAATGGCCTTTTTATCATTGAAAGCTTTGTCAAAGCTCCGCTCCCCGATTCTTTACTTTGGGAGGTTGCAAAAGAGAAAATTTACGGCAAAACACGAGTAAGCTTTCTTGTCTCCAAAAGCTGATTTCGAAGCCGATGCCATGCCAAGGTTCCTTGTCTATCTCATTTACAATTCACTGCTCCCTGGATTTCTTCTACTGGGGCTGCCTGCGTTTATCGTCAAGGGAGTCAAAAGAGGCGGCCTCACCCGCAATTTTCGCCAGAGGCTCGGCTGGTTCCATGAACAAACCCTGCACCGGTTTGAAAGCGGACATCCCCTCTGGATCCACGCGGTAAGTGTCGGAGAAGTGCTTCTGGCACTAAAAATCATCAAAACCCTCCATGAGACAGAACCCCGGATAAAAATCCTGCTGAGCACGACAACGACTACCGCATTCGATGTCGCAGACGAACACACGCACGAATTTCTAACCGTAATTCATAACCCAGTTGACATTCCGTTCGTCAATTCCCGCGTCATCAAGCTTATCAAGCCGGAACAGCTTATCCTGATCGAAGCCGAGATCTGGCCAAACCTGGTTAGACAATTAAACAATCGCGGCATTCCCATCAAATTGGTTAATGCCAGACTTTCTCCGCGATCCCAACGACGCTACCAAAAAGCCCTTCATTTTATTAGGCCCGTCTTCTCACAGATAGACCAAGTCACCGTTCCGTTTGAAGCTGATGTCGCCCGCTGGGTATCAGTAGGAATCGATCGCGATAGGATACGCGTTCTCGGCAGTGTCAAATTCGACAACGCACTCGCGGTGTCCGACAATGACAAGATCAATGAACTAAAGGAATGGCTTATACAGCATGGCCTTCCCCGTAACAGCCGCATTATGCTGGGGGGCTCAACCCATGACGGAGAAGAACTGCTGCTAGCAGAAACTGCTCAAAAGCTCAAAGCGGATCATCCAGACCTCGAACTGGTCATTATACCCCGCCACGCAGAACGCGGCAGGGAAATCGCTAAGCAACTGGAGACCGCTGGTTTCCTGCCTATCCTCCGAAAAACCGATGAGACCAAAGTCGATTCATCCAGCAGTAAGAAAAAAATTTGGATAGCCAACACCACCGGGGAACTGAGATCCTGGTATTTCCTCGCAGAAATCGTTGTGGTGGGGAAAAGCTTCTGCGGCAGAGGCGGGCAGAATCCCGTAGAGCCAATTCTAACGGGCAAGCCAACAATTGTGGGTCCAAACATGGAAAACTTTGTCGATATTATTTCCAATCTAGTAAAAGACGACGCCATTGTCCAAATCGCGGGCCATGAGTCGCTTTTTCCGACTGTTAACCAGCTGCTTTCAGATCCGACTCGATGCGAAGCCCTCATTCGAAATGGAGCAACAGCGCTAGAGCGTCATCAGGGAGCTACAAAAAGAACTGTAGAGATGATTCTTGAAGGCCTCCGGTCGCATTAGCAGGCGAATCCCATGCTGGACAGAAACTAATCCGGCCTTCACACTTATACTCATAACCTCAATGCCTGACCTGCTCGATATTCTTCAAAACTGGTGGCCTGTCCCACTGGCCTATCTTATCGGAGCAACTCCTTTCGGTTTCCTTGCAGGCAAGATAAAAGGTATCGATATTCGTGATCACGGTAGTGGCAATATCGGAGCGACAAATGTCATGCGCACGCTTGGGAAGCCGGTCGGCGTCACTGTCCTACTGCTTGATATTTTAAAGGGGGTAGCCCCCGTCATGGTCGCTCTCTTTAGCTCCGAAAAAAGCATCATTCCCATCGCAGCCTCTCTTGGAGCTATTCTTGGGCATAACTACACCTTCTGGCTTGGCTTCAAGGGAGGTAAAGGTATCGCAACGACGGCCGGAGCTGTCCTACCGCTCATGCCCTATGCCATTCTATTCGCCGTCCTTGCATGGCTGGTAACGCTGAAGATTTCCAGATATGTCTCGGTTGCCTCTATTACTGCAGCAACGGCTATTCCAACCGAAGTGCTCGTCGAAAGCCTCATAAAAGACCGCTTTGATATTCCAACCTTCTGTTTTGCTTTGTTTGTCTGTCTGCTTGCAATCTGGAAACATCGCAGCAATATCGGCAGACTAAAACAAGGTGAAGAGCCCAAGACCGGCTTCGAAAAATCAACCCTTTGAGTATATCCCATGATCCAAAACGCTGCCGTCCTTGGCGCGGGAAGCTGGGGCACTGCCCTCGCTATTGCCCTCGCTGACCGTGAACTTGACGTCGTTCTCTATGGTAACGAGCAAAACGTGTGCGACGAAATTAATCAATCACGCTCCAATGAGCGTTACCTTCCCGGTGTCGAGCTTCCCCCAAATATCAAAGGTTCAGTAGAAATTTCAGAAGCCGCGAGTCGGGAAATTATTCTACTCGTAGTACCTTCACAGGTGGCGAGGCTTGTCCTAAAGGAGCTAGCCGACGCCCGTCCCTCTCCAGAAACCATCATCGTCAGTTGCACAAAAGGTCTCGACCCTAAGACTGGAGAACTGATGCATGAGCTTATCGCAGAGTTTTTCCCGGACAACCCCATCGCCGTTCTATCGGGCCCAAGTCATGCGGAAGAGGTAGCCGCACGCATGGCAACATTGGCAACGATCGGCTCAGAAGACTCAGGGGTGGCCGCCCGAGTCCAAGAGGTATTTACTCTCCCATGGTTCAGAACCTATACGAGTGACGACATTGTGGGGATTGAACTTGGTAGCGTGGTAAAAAATATATTTGCTATCGCAGCGGGTGCCGCAGACGGGCTTGGCCTGGGGGACAACGCCAAAGCGGCCCTCGTTACTCGTGGGCTTGCAGAGATGACTCGACTCGGAGTTGCGATCGGAGGAAAGGAGGAGACCTTTCGGGGCCTTAGTGGTATTGGGGATCTAATCGTGACCTGTTATTCGCTCCATAGCCGCAACAATCGTGTTGGCCGCATGCTCGGATCGGGCATGACTCTCGCAGAAGCCATTGCCGAAATGGATCAAGTCGCCGAGGGCGTTCCCAACGCCATGAATGCTCACGAGCTCTCACGGAAACTTGGGGTTCGCACGCCGATTATCGATCAAACCTACGCCGTTATCCACGAAAACAAACCTCCGGGACAGGCCCTTCGCGAACTGCTTGAGCGAAATCCACGCTCAGAAAAAGAGTAGCTTTCATGCGCTGGCTTATCGTCACAATAGGACTGCTGCTGGCCAGTTCTCAAACCCTTGCCTGGGAGTTTCGCAACGGTTCTCAAATCGGCGGCAAGCTGGAATCCTTTAACTTCGAAACCAAAGAGCTTGTCTTCTCAGACCTACTTAATCCTCCGGACAAACATGTTCCCTTTGAAGATCTCTCGCTCCGCTCGCGGCAACGCCTCCTCTTTTCTCCAGTATACCATCGGAGCTTCCCGGACGATTCCCTCTGGCCTGCGGAGAAGAAGATGCTCCTTTTAGTCTCCGGAACTGCAGTTATCGTTCCTCTTTTCCTCGGCTTCTGGATTTCGGGTATCCTGATTGCTCGAAAATTCAGCCCCATTCATGCCTTGATCGGTTTTGTGGGTAGTTGGATCATCGGCTCCGTCCTTGTTGCCGTTTACCTGATTCTGTCATCACAATTTGATGGAAATGTGGCCCTCCTTGGCGCTGGCTTCATCGTGGCCACTATCTTTCTCTCCATCCTAGTCTCCGCTATTTACAATTGCCCTTCCCTTAAAGGATTCGCGATTCTCGTTTCCCACTTCTTTATTGGAACTTCGCTGGCATTGATATGCCTGTCTGCCACGAACCTGCTTCTCCCAGAAAAATCTCTCGATGAACTCTGGAATCACCTCGTCTTTCGAGCTGTGGGTCTGGCACCACCTGCTGGCTAAATACCCGAGGAAAACAGGGCTTCCAAGCCCTCGCGATAGGGAACTGCCTCAGGATCTGTTTCACGAGGGGCCCATCCTGCGAACTCTTTGTCGCTGCTGTCATGGGGGCCCCGTTTCGTCTCCAGAATAATCGTATTCGGCTCTAGAGCCAGCACTCCATGCCAGACGCACTCTTCAATATCAACCAATCCTCCAACTGGAATTCGGTGCGTTGTTTTCACTCCGCCTGATTGATCAAAGGTGATAAATCCAAGCTCTCCCTCCATTACGAGTATCGTTTCAGTCGCCCAGTTTCGGGGATGCAGATGCGGTTGAATGTAGGTCCCCGGCTGTAAAATATTCACCATTCGCTGAACCAGATCTTCCTGGTGTCGGTGAATGGGAATCAACATCCGACGCCTTGGGCTATCAACTGACGCCTTAATCCCTGACTCACGCAGTTTGGAAGTCCACTCGAAGACAGGACCCTCCGGATTTGGGAAGGCTAGATTCATGTCTGCGCCATGAAATTCTA
>DCQY01000033.1 GCA_002323995.1 Akkermansiaceae bacterium UBA1506
GCTGTGGTGGTTGCCTGGTATCCCAAGGCCTTTACCGGTGGATGAACCACCGAATGCAAGTCGCTCCGTGAGAGCGGCGAAGAGATTCAGAAGTTTAAGGTGGCTTATTTCACTGCGAGCTGCGACGACGTAGAAACCAACACAAAATTTGCAGAATCCCTGCAGCTCGACTACCCGATCCTGAGCGATCCGGAGCGGGAAGTGGCAGATGCTTACGGAATTCTTAAGGGAAGGTTTGCTTCCCGGGTGACGTTCTATATCGGCAAAGATGGCAAGATCCTTTACATCGACAGCAGTGTTAGTGCCAGAAGCGCTGGTGCCGACCTTGCCTCGAAACTGAAAGAGCTGGGCGTTGACGAGAATTGAAAGTTCGGGGCGATGTCACGATAGCCAGATAGAGGGTGGTGATGGTCAGCTACATGGCGGGCCATGAGTCCGCGGAGGTAGAGCATTCCGCCTCAAATTTTGCCTTGAAGCTCATCCCGGTTTCACATCTTTTGAAGAATTGGCGCGTGAAGGCTATCTGACCATCATCTTGATAATCCCGTCGAAAGCTCGGTCACTGAGCCAGCGACGCATGAAGAGCAACGGTTTGGCCCACTTGCCGTTGGCATAGCGGGTTTTTGGACGGCTGGATTCGGTGGCCTTCACCATCAGGTTGGTGATAACGCCGGGAGGAGAACCGCCACCTTTGTCCATTTCTCGCTCCAACGTGTCGGCCATCTTCTGAGCCATCGAAGCGTAGGGTCCTTTGCCGGAGCGTTCCAGCATGGGGCCGCCCATGACATCTCCGAACTCCGTGACGATAGCGCCGGGTTCGATGATAACCACGTCGATGCCAAATGGTGCGACTTCGAGTCTCAGGCAGTCCGACCAGCCCTCGAGGGCATGCTTCGTTGCGTGATACCACGAGCCGAGCGGTGTGTAGATTTTCCCCCCAACGGAAGAGGTGTTGATGATGCGACCGAAACTCTGTTCGCGCATGTGAGGGAGCACCAGTTGGGTGAGGCGGGCGAGGCCGAAGAGATTGACCTCAAACTGGTAGCGAGCGTCCTCGAGGGAGGTGTCCTCCATGGCGCCGTAGAGGCCGTAGCCGGCGTTGTTGATCAGAATATCCACGCCTTGGTGCGATTTCCTGATCGTTTCGAGGGCGTTCTGAATATCCTTTTCTTTGGTTATGTCGAGTTGGATAGGAATAACTCCGTCAGCCTTCAAGGCTTCCATCTTTTCAAGGCGACGGGCGGCTGCGTAAACCGTGTGGCCGCGTTGAGCGAGAGTGCGTGCCGCGTCGAAGCCGATGCCGGATGAAGCACCAGTGATGAGGATGGTGTGTTTCTGGCTCATGTCTCGGAGTCTATCGACGTTCAAATATTCTGCTCAATCCAGTCCACGAGAAGGCGAACGCCGACGCCTGTCCCGGTTTCACCGTTTTGGTAATCACGATCGGCCACGCCCCAGGCACTGCCGGCGATGTCGAGATGGACCCAGGGAATGTCACCCACGAAGTTTTTGAGGAAGGCCCCGCCGGTTGAGGATCCAGCTCCGATGCCGGGACCGCTGATGTTCTTGAGATCACCGACCTTACCCTTCATGGCATCAGTGTGTTTCTCGTGAATAGGAAGAGGCCAGACGAGTTCTCCAGTATTCTTGCCCGACTCTACGAGTTCCTCAATCAGTGATTCGTCGTTGCCCATGGCACCGGTGTATTCGTGACCGAGAGCGTGAAGGACGGCTCCTGTAAGAGTGGCCAAGTCAACCATGGCGTCGGGCTTGATCTTCCTTTCTGCGTAGACAAGCGCATCGGCGAGGATAAGCCGTCCTTCGGCGTCGGTGTTGAGGACTTCAATCGTGGTTCCGTTCATTGCGGTGACGAGGTCACCCGGCTTGTTGGCCTTACCATCAGGGAGGTTTTCTGACGCTGGAACGAGTCCGTGCACTTCAATGTTGGGCTTCAGTTCAGAAATGGCTGCCATGGCTCCTAACACGGCCGCACCGCCTGACATGTCATACTTCATCTCGTCCATTTTTGCTGAGGGCTTTAGGCTAATTCCGCCGGCATCAAATGTAAGGCCTTTACCAACAAGACACAGTTTCTTGCCGGGCTTTCTTTTGGGTTTGTAGGCGAGATGAATGAGGTAAGCGGGTTCGCTCGAGCCGCGTGAAACGGAAAGTAATGAACCCATCCCAAACTTGGCCATAGCCTTTTCATCGATAATGCGGGAGGTCACTTGCTCGGCTCCTGACGCAATTTTTCTGGCCTCGGAAACGAGATCGCACGGCCGCATCAGATTGGCAGGAGTGTCCTGAAGGCGTCGTGCCAGACAGTTGGCCTCGCCGATAATTCGGCCCTTTTTCGCACCTATTTTGAATTCTCTGGACGCATGAATTGCGAGGCGCTTGAGTTGAGCTTTGGGGGAGTTTGATTTGAAGTCACTCAATTGATAGGCGCCCATGATGAGCCCTTCGGCGAAGGCCTGACCAAGTTTTTCGGCCGATTTTCCGAGGGTTTTGCCAAACCAGAGGGTGGTTGATGTTGCGTTTAATTTCTCAGCTTTTTGCGAAATGAGGGCGCCGCATCGACGAAGGGTTTCACTTTCAAGTTTTCCCGAACCAAGACCAACAAACAGCACACGTGCCGCTGGTCCTGAAGTCGCGTCGGTCAAGCGCATCTCCCGCGATTTACCCCCGAAGCTCTGGGTCGCTTGTTTGGGAACTTTAACTCCGCGAGGCAATATGAGGCGGTTGGTTTCCCCGGCGGGAATAATCAGCAGATCAGTTTTGACCAGATTTTGGGTGGTGGTTTTGAGAACTAACTTCATGAATGTAATCTTTTCGACAACCTTATCGTCAAGTGGCGTCGATCACCATTACAGAATGCTCTAACGCTGATTTGGATTCAGGAAATGAGCGAAGCCCGCAGGGGCAAATGTGCAGCGTCTGCACTCGGCGAAGCTGCAAGTGCCGCCGTAGGTGTCGATCCGAGCGCCGTAACGCCGAATGACACT
>DCQY01000034.1 GCA_002323995.1 Akkermansiaceae bacterium UBA1506
TCTCCAGTGAACCGGCACAGAGCGATGAGCCCGTGAATCTAGTGGTCTTTCTTTCGGACGATCTGGGGCGGCTTGATACTTCGATTCACGGCTCCGTCGACGCTAGGACTCCGACGATGGATCGTCTCGCTGCCGACGGTATGGTGTTTGATAATGCTTATGTCGCTTCTCCTTCTTGCTGTCCGAACCGCTATTCTTTTTTCACTGGATTGATGCCAGCGAGGCACGGAGCACATCCGAATCACACTGTTCCTAAAGAGGATACAAAATACCTTACGACAATCTTAAAGGACCTGCGGTATCACGTTGCGTCCTTCGGGAAGGTCAGTCATGGGCGGGTGAGATTTCCGGGAGGAGACCATTTTTCCGCTCAAGCAGAGGAAATGCATGAAAAAGTTATCCCCTACTTTGACGATGAGAAAATCAACGGACCTGTTTGCCTTTTAGTTGGTGATCGACGGCCGCATGTTGCGTGGAGCCATGAAGTCACCTATAACCCGGATGAAGTGACCTTACCTTCTTTCTTGATCGACACTCCGAAAACGCGTGAGCACTGGGCGCGTTATCTGACTGACGTAACTGGAATGGATGCCGAGATGGGGAGGATCTACAATTTTGCTAAGGAAAAGTTCGGCGACAACTTTATTTTCCTTTTTACCAGTGATCACGGTGGTCAATGGCCACGCGGAAAGTGGAACCTTTATGATTATGGCACCCGTGTTCCCATGGTCGTCGTTTGGCCCGGTCACATTGAACCCGGCACGCGGACTAATGCGATGACGAGTTGGGTCGATTTGTTGCCAACGCTCATTGATGCGGCTGGTGGGAAGGTGCCTTGGGATATTGACGGAAGATCTTTTAAGTCGGTCCTTTTAGGTGAATCTGAAGAGCATCGCGAAAAGATTTTCACAACCCATACGGGAGATAATCATATGAATATTTTTCCGATGAGAAGTCTTCGCATTGGGAAATACAAATATATCCACAATCTCTGCCCTGATGCTTACCACACCAACCACAGTGATAGGCTTCGTAAGGATGGCGCTGGGGCTTACTGGGATTCTTGGGACGAGTTGGCGAAGAAAGATTCAAAAGCGGCAGAAATCGTAAAGCACTACTACACTCGAAAAGAATTCGAGTTCTTTGATCTGGAGAAAGATCCACTTGAGTTGAACAATCTTGCTGGAAATCCAGAGTATACCGGTCAAGTCAAAGAAATGAGGGCCGAGTTGGCAGCCTGGGCGAAGTCACAAGGTGACGGATTGTTACCACACCGAGAACCGTACTCCGTGAGCGAGCCAATTCCTGTCTTTGTCAATGGAAGTAAGACACCGGTGGGGACTTCTGAGGGAGGGGCTAAAGGGAAGTCGAAAAAGAAAGGGTGATTCTTGTATGCGTTCGCAAAAAGTCAGAGAACTCAGTTTATTTTTTACGGGTTGTTTTGCCCACTTAGGGGAAGTGTATCGCCATCTTCCTTCCTTTATTAGGGTTTTGGTGGTGCCAAAATTTAGCTTGAAATGCCACTCTCCGTTTCTGCTTGTTTACTTTTCACTTCTTTGCGCCGCCCCGGCGCTTAGAGCGCAACAATTCACGGTTGGCGACAGCATCATTCAGATTAACAATGCGTTCTTCGGGGGCCTAAATTCTGGGAGTTCGATCACATTCCAAGGAGAATTGAGTCTAACCGGCACTGGTCTGAGTGGTGCTGCCGTTGACATTGACCCCGAAGTTTCGGGATTGACGATGACCTTCGAGGCCAGTTCTAGCACCACATCAGCCGACTTCTCAGGGGTGGTTACGGTATCTTTAGATGGCCTGCTAGAGAATAACGGAACAATATCCGGAAATTTGTCCGGAGTGGAGATTGTAGAGAGCTTGGATGGGATAATTCGCAACAACGGAACTATCTCTGGAGTCTCCGAAGGTATTTTTATGGGAGATGCCTCCGGTAGTATCGTGAACAACGGGACGATCAAGAGCCGTGACACTGGTGTTTATGTGTTCACGGATTTTACGGGTGATATCTTCAACTGCGGTATTATTGAAGGTACTGATTTTGCCGGGATCGATGGGATTAGTTCGTCTGGAGTTATCACAAATTATGGCGGTCGCATCACAGGAAGAGATTTTTCGATTAGTCTTCTTGGCGCGCCATCGACCGTGATTCTATCGGGACCTTCCCATCTTCAGGGCCTAATTAGCCTCGCTCGTGGCCCGGAGGGAAGTTTATTTCCCGACCAAGTGGTTCGTTTCGAAAATATGCGAGGTATTAACTCGGCAAAAAAAGCGGAATTGGCAGCGCTGGATACCGCAGATCCCGCGACTGGATCTGTTGTCCTCTTTGGTGAGACCATTGCCTGGGAGAACGTTAGTGATATTCAGGTCAATTCTGCCAGCCTGACTTCATATGACAGCCTGATAACTGGTGTCGGCCTCGAGAACTACGCCGCCTCGCTCGACAATGTGCAGGGTCTAATTGATGAGTTTCGTGAGTTTTTGAAGGCGCTCAATGATGCTGACGCCTCGATTCTAAACGATATTGTCGCTAACTCCTCGGGGCAAAATCTTCAAAACACAGTAAGGGATTTTGCGAGACAGCAGGATATCAATTTCTTTCATCTCTTTTCGAATCAGTTCTCATCTCTGCGCGTTGATACCTCTGGCCAGTTGTCGTTGAACCAGAGAGCAGTTCAGAATAACGTTTTAGGGGCCAAAGAAATTCAGGTTGGTATCGCGGTTGCCGAGACGGGCGAAGAAGACAATATCTGGATGACCAGCTATGTGGGTGCATCTGAACAGGATGCCAACGGGGTGCGCGCTGATGCGGATCATGATAACACCTCCCTGCTGTTCGGACGCGGGAGTGATCTGGGTAACGGTTGGTATTTCGGCGGTTTTGGAGGTTATTCCCGCAGTGATGGTCGAGTCGACAGTTTCGGTAGTATTCTGGAGAATGATGGCGGCTGGATCGGTCTAAATGCTCAGTTTCGTGGAGGTGATGCTTTTGCCAATGTGGTGGGTGCGCTTGGTCTTCAGGATTTCGCTTCGATTCGACAGGATGCGTTCGGTAATGCAATGCGGGGGGATACGGAATCGTTTGGTGGATTTATTTATGGTCAGGCCGGGCGAGATTTTCTTATGGGGAGAGTTGATAAGGGTATTCGAGTCACGCCATATCTCGGTTTTACGATGAATTTCCATTCGGTAAATGGATTTTTTGAGCAGGGGCCGGCAGGAACGGCGCTTCGGTTTGATGATGACTCGATCGCAGAATTTCAGACCGTTCTTGGCGTGAGAGTTTCTGGTTTTCGCCAACTGCCGAACGGTTGGATTCGTCCTCGCGCAGAACTGGCATGGTGGCACGCTTTCAGTGGCAGCAATTCCTATGGTGGCGGACTGGGAACAGTGGGGCTCCTCCCTGAATTCTCCGTGACATCATTGGCGGCGAACGATGATCGCGGAGTCCTCCAAGTAGGCTTTGAATTTGGAAGTGATCATCTAGATGGTTGGACTTTTGAAGCGGGTTACTTCGGTGTCTTGGGTTCCGATGACTATTCATCGCACGGTGGCACCTTCGGTGCACGCCTCAGCTTCTAGAGCGGCGCATTAATTCCACGGCAGCTTTAGTTCTTCTTAAGCTGAATATTCCGGAAGGCCACATTGCAGCCTTTACCGTGATCTTGTAATGCAATGAAGCCCCTGCGGCGACTCAACTCGTCGTCGTAATCGGTGACGACGGAGAAGACAACGCCGTTGATCTTCTGGGTGAGGGTATCTCCGTCAGCGATAATTTCCATTGTGTTCCACTCTGTCTCGTTGAAGTGAGCTTTAATTTCCTCTGCGTCTGCAATTTGCTTAAGAGTTTTTTTGCCTGACTCGTCAATGGTCACCTCTTCACCGGCAAGGGCCATGAGGTGGCGGGCTTCGCGTTTGGGGCTTTCTTTGTCGAGCAGGGAGTGATGCCAGAGCCCCATTTTTTCCTGACTGGCGACTTCAACCTGATAACCATAAATCATCCATTCACCGAGATCTTCACTGCGAACCTGAACCCCGGAGTTCCCTTTTTTCCAGCGAAATTCCATTTTGAGGACGAAGTCTTCGGGCTCATCCTCACGCCAGATCAGCCAATTTTTTGCATCTGAAAATCCCGTACACCATATTTCTCCATTTCGCACCTCCCAGCATCCCGGCTTACCGTCCCAACCAGTGAGATCTTTGCCATTGAAGATGGGAGTAAACCCGTCTTCAGAGAAGAGAGGAGTAAATAAAAGAGAGAGTAATAAGGCGAGCGAAGATCGTTTCATTGATGATCAGAGTAGCGTTTTACTTAAATAGTAAAGGAGCAAATTTTGAAAGGTAATCGCGCCAGATTGGCCAACTGTGTCCACCTTCACTGAGTGTCCATTCGTAGCGAATACCAGCGGATTCGAGCGCCTTGATAAATTTCTTATTACTCTCCAAAAGAAAGTCGTCCTCGCCGATGGCAATCCATAATAGCTTGAGCCGATCATTTGTTTGAGAAGGGGAGTTAAGCGCTTCCGAGATGGCTTCGAGTTCCGGAGCTGCCGCGCTGAATGCTCCAATCGAAGCGAAAGTGTTGAGTTCGTTGAGTCCAATGGTGAGAGAGTGTAGACCCCCCATAGAAAGGCCGGCGATGGCGCGATTCAAACGACCTGGTTTCACGCGGTAGAGTTCTTCAACCAGAGGGATCGCAGCTTCGATGAGGTCAGTCCGGAGTTCATTGGTATTTTCGGGCGAGCGCCCGTTTCCGAAGGACTCTGGGATAGGGTGTCCGTCTGCCATCAACACGATCATTGGATTGGCTTTGCCTTCGGCAATCAGATTATCGAGGATCCAATGAGCTTTGCCATACGTGGTCCAAGTTTCTCCCCTGTCGCTGTGGCCGTGCTGAAGGACGAGGAGGGGGTAATGATCCGTGTTGGTTTCATAGCCGGGAGGCGTGTAAACGCGGACTTCGCGATAGCGATTAATCGGTTTGGAATGATAGCCGTGAAGATGAATCGTACCATGAGGGACGTCTTTGAAGTCGAAAACGTGATCGCCGGGGAGATAAAGGATACTCGTTTTTGGCGTACGCGTGGGCTTACTCGAGGGGTTTCCCGGATCCAGTATTTTCAGTCCGTCGACATTTAAGCTGTAGCCATAAATGCCTGGATCAACTGATTCGAGAGTGACTGACCAAATGTCGTTTTCGCCACGTTCCATGCCAACCGGTCTACCTTGAATCATTTCCCCTGAAACAGATACCTGAACTGCATTGGGAGCTTTGATCCGAAATGTGACGTCACCGTTTTGATGAATAATTGGAGAAACGACTGGCATTGGCCTCTTGCGTTTTTGTTTCTCCTCGGAACTAAAGGAAGTCAGCAAAATGACAGCAGGAGCCATCAGGTAAATGAGAGGACGAGTCATAGGTCGAGAATATTAGTAATGATGGCCCATAGGTTGATAAGGCTATCAGGTGAAGTAGCAATGGGTGTCAGATTAGATAGTGACGCAAGAGAAACAGTGATAGACCAACAAGGAGGAAGGCTGTTCCTACGATTTCTTTACTCCCGAATTTCTCGCCTCGATGACGGAATCGCACAAAGTTGAGGAGCTTCCCAGTAGGACAACCGTAGCGGCAGTAACCCATTGGAACAAAGGCTGAAAAGATCAGACTTCCAAAAAGCAGTGAGCTGGTGATCCAGCTGGCTGCTCTCCATGAGTATCCGTCGAAGGGCTCAAGAGAGGCTACATTGAAGTCGAGCGCAAGCATCCCAACAAGGCAAACGCTGGCGATAAGGACAACGGGAATGGGCTTGAACCAGGCTTCGATTCGTTTTGGAATCTTGATTCGCCAACTCTTGGGAAGGAATCTCATTAACAGTTGTTGCGCTGCTCCGTGAGGGCAGGTCTGGAGACAATAAACCTGTTTTCCAGTAACGGCAGGAAGCAGAAGTGACGCAGCGACAAGGATTACGAGTCCGGGGCTGATGAGCCAAGCGATGCCGGACTGACTCCAGCCAAGAAGGACGGCCTGGGCCACCATGTCTCCACTGATGAATCCGACGTAGATCACGAGGAAAAACTGATAAGTGATGCGAACTCGCTTTTTCATCTTCAAGCGGGTGAAGGTCATAAGACAGGCTAGGGTAATCAGCAAGAAGAGGAATAGATCTCTCGCCTTCCAATCGATGGAGAGAGAGAATCTGTCTGAAAAACTGGATGTTTCTATCTCCTGAAGTGTGAGAGTCACTGCTTCTGCGAGGGCATAACTCGTCATTGTGGCTCCACTGACGCCGTCGATACCATGTTCCCGGTAATCGATGCCGAGAAAGCTAGTGACGTCGCGATTCTCAAACTTTCGGAAAAAGTATCTTTCGAAGATAACGTCCTCAACGTAGCGGGCGTTATCGTAGCTTTTTCGGATCTTCACTCCGACGAGCGATTTTTGGTCAGGCTTCAGAGCGATGAGAACATCAATGGGTCCTTGATAGCCTTGGATCCGATTGGCGAGGTGGGCTGTGTTGAGGGTCCAGCCCAGCGCACTGCCGTTATCGGATTGAACACTAAACATCGGTGGTGAGCTTTTCACCTCAACTAGGTTGGCAGCATCGGGGAAGAATGACTGAACCTCCTTCACGGTAATTGGATCGGGGAATCTGAGGTTCGGTCCTTCCCCGGCGAGTCGGTAGATGATTCCTTCGTTCACTGCAAGGCTGGTCAGGGTTGCCCCGGTAACGGCATCGATATCTCGAAGTCGTGTGATTTCTTCCCAAGTCTTTCCAGTATAGACCTCAAGAAACTCAGGCTCTTCGATGATCTTGGCGACATGATCTTCTGTATCACCGCTTTTGATAATTCGGGCACCGAGGCAAGTGCTCGAGTCATCGAAAACGAGCAGAGTGGTGGTTGGACCTGAGTAGCCAATGATCCAATCACTCGTTGGTGATGTGATCGCAAGGAAGCCAATGCGTTCACCGGCCTCGTCAAGAATAAATTTGGTCCCATCGGGTTGCGATTTCTGTGCTAAGGCGAAGGCATTCGGAAGCCATTCCGTGACTTCGCTAATCCTAACCTCGGAAGCGGACTCCTGTGAGCGTATCCAGTCATGCTGAGAGCGAATAATCCAAACGAGGGACACTATGATAGCCACCCGGTAGCATTGGATTAGTCGCCCGCGCCAGACTGCTCGATTCATTCAGTCGACT
>DCQY01000092.1 GCA_002323995.1 Akkermansiaceae bacterium UBA1506
CGTTGTTACAATGCTGATAATCCCTCTCAACTGGTCGCATGGGTCGGCAATTGCGCAGACCGAACTCCTTGTTCATCCATGAGATCGTCTGGCGCAGCGCTCCGGAATGGGCAAAAGGGCCGAAGTAGCGGGCCCCGTCGTCTTTCTTCAATCGGGTCAATTGAAACTTCGGCCACGGTTCCTCAGGATGAACCTTCACGAGAAGAAAACGTTTATCGTCCCTAAAGGCGATGTTGTATTTGGGGCGGTATTCCTTGATTAACTTGCCTTCAAGCAAGAGTGCTTCAGGTTCGTTGCGCACTTCGTGAATATCAAAATCCCAGATACTCTCGATCAAAGCCCGGGTTTTATGAACCGCCATGCGTTGACGTGATGGCGTGAAATAAGAAGCCAACCGCTTTCGCAGGTCACGAGCCTTACCGACATAGATCACCGTACCGAGACGATCCCGGTGTAGGTACACACCGGGTTTGTGCGGAACATCCCGCAGTTTCTTCTGAAGGTCTGGCTTTGCGTCGCTGGGCACGTAGGAGTATAGCGCAGCTATAGGGGAAAGAGCAAACTACTCATGAACGCTGGTATTCGCTGATCTTTTCCAAGAAAAACGATGAGCCCCAATCGGCAGTCTTTAGAGGTCCTCCGCCAAAATAGCGAGAATATCGGCGGCCCGATGCTTCCATGTGTGATTATCGCAAAGCGTTTTACGATTTCTTTCGATGAATTCCCGGTAAGTATCGAAGTTATCTAGGATAGACTCCATTTGTTCCTCTGGGTTCTCAAGGTCAGCTTCGATCACGGGATTATAGCCGAAAAGTTTAATCAAATCGGCAGGAGCCTTTCCCACGACAAGGCAATTGGATGCGATCGATTGAAGGTAGCGCATTGTGCAAAACTCAAACTTCGGATCCAAACCCGGTGTCGTCATCGTTCGTGGAAAACAGATAGAAACTCTCGATCTCGCTAGTGATTCCACGAACGCATCACGGGTATCAAGAACTTCATATTGATGCCTCCGATCGTTCAATTCGAGACTCTCACAAATTTTGCGATGATAGTCAGGATGCTTTCTACCAAACTCGATAACATCAATGTCTTTTCTCTCAAACGGCAGAACTGAATACGCTTCGGTATCCACAGCCTCAGGCACATAATGAGCTCGAAGATTGAGTCCCATCGATTCGATTTCCGAAACAAATCGATGGCTATTAATTATAACATTCTGCACTCCGGCCTCAGACAAATACCGGCGAATACTTTCGCGATGTTCAGGCCAGCAATCAAATAAATAGACGGCACGATTCTTTGCGAAGAGAAACTGGGGGGACCGACTCAATCCAACCCCTGCCATCAATACGGAAAAATAAGTCACTTTTCCTGGAGCAGTCCTTTTGTTCCGAGGCAAAAGTCGACTCCTCAACTTCAGTAATCCCGCCAGCAAACGAGCGCGGGTCCTCCCGCAGTAGGCACTCTCCACACCCGGTGAGTTGAGAAGTGCTCGCCGAAGCTCCTCAGCGTCGGCCACATTCATCCCGAAGGAGTACTCTGTCTCAATCAGCTTGACTACCACGGGTTTCTTCGGATTCACAATTCTCCCTTTCCAAGATCTGCTCCTTGATCCATTCGTATGTCGTTTTTAGCCCTTCGTCTAGCGGCTTAGATGGCCGCCAACCCAAGACGGATTCAACCAAGGTATTGTCAGAATTCCTTCCTCTAACCCCTTGGGGCGCCGAAAGATCGTGTTCTTTGGTGAAGTGCTTCCCATCAAATTCCGCCACCAGGTCGTAGAGCTCATTGATCGAAATTAATTGATCGCTCCCGATGTTTAAGGGCTGGTCATGATCACTTCGCATGAGGCGAAAAATGCCTTCAACAGCTTCGGAAATATGAAGAAAGCTTCGAGTCTGCTCTCCATCCCCCCAAACAGCTATAACGCCTCCATTCTCGACACGGGCGACCTTACGGCAAGCGGCAGCCGGCACTTTTTCCTTCCCGCCATCCCAAGTGCCCTCTTCCCCAAAAATATTGTGGAATCTGGCTATTCGCACTTCGAGGGAATTCTTCCGGGCAAAAGTCGCGTAGAGCCTTTCGCTGAAGAGCTTTTCCCAACCGTATTCACTGTCAGGGTCAGCGGGATACGCCAACTCTTCTCTGAGTCCGGGGTTAAATGCTTCCAACTGGTTATGCTCGGGATAAACACAGGCGCTTGAAGCATAGAAAACTCGCTTCACCCCAGTCAGGACGCAGCTTTTCACGACGTTAAGGTTGATCGCCATGCTATTCCAGACGACCTCGTCGTCGTGGTCTCCCGTATTGATGTAGCCGGCGCCACCCATATCGGCCGCAAACTGAAATACCTCATCAAAAGCTTCCCTTCGAAACAATTCCAAGGTCTCGTTGTACTGAGTCAGATCCTTAAGGTAAAATTTATCAGCAGCAGTCTCCGAGTAGGACGGGGGCTTAAGGTCGACTCCAACAACGTAGTGTCCCTCACGCTTCAACCGCTTTACTACATGGGAGCCGATAAAACCGCCAGCTCCACAAACTATTACCTTTTTCTTCGCTGACATGCACTTCGGTTCAACTTTGGCATCAGTGATTTAGACAACCCATTAGTAATTGTAGATTTAAATAAACTAGTCATTACTGTTAATCATCGGGCAGCCGCGATTTTAACCGAGCTAGCCATGTGGCTCTGTCTCTACTTCAGCGTAAGAAGAGGCGTCCCCGTCATCTCCTCCGGGGCGTCCAGTCCGAGGAGTCCCAGCATCGTCGGAGCGATGTCCGCCAGTTTGCCGTCGGCCAGGTGATACTGACCGGCATCATCTGCTGCAAAAATCAAGTGCACTAGATTCGTGGTATGGGCCGTCTGGGGCGATCCATCCGCGTTAAGCATTACCTCGCAGTTACCGTGGTCCGCCGTAATGAGAAGTTTGCCGCCAAGCCCGAGAACCTTCTCCACGACACGGCGCACACAGCCGTCAACGCACTCAACTGCCTTGATCGCTGCCGGCACGCTGCCGGTATGACCGACCATGTCAGGGTTGGCGTAGTTGATGATTGCCATATCATAGTTTTCAATGCGTTCCAAAACTGTCTGGGTCACTCCCTCGGCAGACATCTCTGGCTTCTCATCGTAAGTCGCTACATCTCGAGGTGACTGGAGCATCTGGCGGTCTTCACCGCGGTTCTCCTCTTCGACGCCACCGTTGAAAAAGAAAGAGACGTGAGGGTATTTCTCCGTCTCCGCGATCCGCAACTGGGTCATGCTTGCCGCCGAAACTACTTCGCCAAGTGTATTGGTCAACTCTTCCGGCGGGAACACGACGGGACAACCGTAGGTCTCATCGTATTCTGTCATGGTGCAGTATTCAATTTTGGGGCACACGCGCTCAAATCCGTCGAAGTCATCCCTGAGGAAAGCGACACTTAACTGGCGGGCGCGGTCAGCTCGAAAGTTAAAAAAGAGAACTACGTCACCGTCGCGCACGCGCGTCTCGTTGACGTGACCGAAAACCATTGGCTCGAGAAATTCGTCAGTGAGGTCTTCAGTATATTTCTCAGCTACCGCTTCAGAAGCTGGCATTTCTTTCTCTTCGCCGATGCCGTTCACGATCGCGTTCCACGCAAGTTCAGTACGCTCCCAGCGCTTGTCACGGTCCATTGCGTAGTAACGACCGATCACTGTAGCGATTCGCACCCCGGACTCGGACAATTTGTCTTCGCAAAAGCTTAGGTAAGCCTTCCCACCCGTGGGCGAAGTATCGCGACCATCAGTGATAGCATGCACCATAATGTCATCCACGCCTGCAGCCTTGGCCGTCGAAACCAGTGCGCAAAGATGATCCTGATGGCTGTGCACTCCTCCATCGGAAACGAGACCGATGAGGTGAAGGCGGCCATTACCGGCCTTGGCGAACGCATCCTTAAGCACCTGATTATCGCCCAACTCACCGTCGGCGATGCACTTGTTAATGCGGGTGAAATCTTGGTAAACGATGCGCCCGGCGCCAAGATTGAGGTGTCCCACCTCCGAGTTACCCATCTGTCCTTCCGGCAGACCCACGTCCATGCCACTGCAAGAAATGTGAGACGTCGGGTATTTTACGTGCATCTCCTCTGTGAAGGGCGTGTCAGCGAGGCGAGGGCAATCGCCCACCGCTTCCGCGGCTTCCAGTCCTCCGGGATTGTCGCCCCAACCGTCACGAATGATCAATACAACTGGTTTTTTCGCCATAACTCGGCAGTAATCGGGCAGTAATCGCCTTTTGGCAACTTTTTCAATGAGTCGCAGGCAACACCCCGATTAAACACCCGCTCCACAAAATTCAGGCAACAGATTTCTGCGGTTTTCCAGCGAATTATTCATTGCCAAGTTCGGCGCCTGACTGTTTTATGAACGACATCATCCGAGCGTAATGCCCGAAGAACCCGCCGCTGATCCACTTGACTCCCCGGATTCGACCTCCGGGAGAGCACCCGAGCATACCCCTAGAGGGTCTGGCAAAGGGCGAGCTTTCAAGGCTCGACTCATCAGCACAATCATCCTCATCGGGATTCTCTTAGCCGCTTTCTATTTCTCCCAGAATTGGCTCTACGCTGTCCTCTGCGGCGTTCTTTCCATCGGTTCTCTGATCGAATACTTTCGCCTCTTTCCCACCCACGGCTTCCGCCGTTTCCGTTGGCACACCTACGGAGTAAGTGTCGCCTACCTTATTCTGCTCTCCGCGCCTTTCTGGGGATTCGAAGCCGTCTGGCTACGAGAGCTAGATGGGGTAGCGGTCGCGACGCTGGTGATCTGCATCGTCCTAGACCGATTGCGCTTACCCCTTGAAGGCTCCCGCACTCTCAACGAAATCGCTATAGCTGTCTTCGGTTTTATCTACTGCGTCATGCTCTTGGCCTTCATTCCGAAGCTGCTCATGCTGCCACTGGAGAACCGTGCCGGAGAGTCCTCCGCTCATTTCTACTTAATCTACCTCGTCGCTGTGACTAAACTTACCGATGTAGGTGCTTACATCGTGGGCTCTCTCATTGGACGCCACAAGATGATTCCCCACGTCAGCCCCGGGAAAACGTGGCAGGGGTTCAGTGGGGCCATTGTTTTCGCCATCAGTGGCAGCTTCGCACTCTACTTCACTGTGGGAGATCAGATTCCCCTGCTGACTCCATCTCACGTAGTTGTAATCGCCATCCTACTGGCTCTTGTCGCCGTCCTCGGTGACCTCGCTGAATCGATTATTAAGCGTAGCCTCGAGGTGAAAGACAGTGGCCAAATCATGCCGGGCATTGGTGGTTTCCTTGATCTCATCGACTCCCTCATCTTTACCGCTCCCCTCTTTTATCTTTACCTGCTGATCTTATCCTGATGGCCGAAACTTCCGCTCCGAAGAAAGTCGTCGTACTCGGTTCCACCGGATCCATCGGTGAAAGCACCCTAAGCGTCGCACGCGATATCCCAGACCGCATGAAGGTGATCGCTCTAGCAGCCAATCACAGCGTTGAATCCATCGCCAGACAGATCGCTGAATTCGACATCAAACACGGTTGCCTCTTTGACCAAAGAGGGCTGGATCAGCTGAAAAGCCAAGTTGATGACGGTGTCACCCTCCACTCGGGAGAAGATGGTCTCATCGAGCTCGCTACCCTGCCGGAGGCTGATATGGTTCTCATCGCGATTGTCGGTGTAGCCGGGCTCCGACCTGCCCTGGCCGCTATCGAAGCCGGCAAAGATATCGCAGTTGCCAGCAAGGAAATTCTCGTCATGGCCGGCGAAATCGTCATGTCGGCCGCCCGCGAAAAAGGAGTTCGTGTACTCCCGGTCGACTCGGAACACAATGCCATTTTTCAGTGTCTTGAAGACCGATCCTCGGACGACGTTTCACGGCTCATCCTTACCGCCTCGGGGGGACCGTTCCGACAACTACCGTCCCACGAGCTGGCTTCCGTGACCAAAGCTCAGGCACTCAAGCACCCTACCTGGGAGATGGGCCAGAAGATCACGATCGATTCAGCTACTCTGTTTAATAAGGGACTGGAAATGATCGAGGCCCGTTGGCTCTTCGATATCGAAATGCAGCGCGTCGACGTCATCGTGCACCCTCAGAGCATCATTCACAGCATGGTCGAATTTATCGACAATTCAATCCTAGCCCAACTCAGCACGACAGACATGTGCTTTCCCATTCAATATGCGGTAACCTGGCCTGACCGAGTACCCAATACCCTGCCGCCACTTGATTTTTCCGAACTGGCCAAGCTGGAATTCGAAGCCCCACGCTGGAATGACTTCCCCGCTCTTAGTCTGGCCAAAGAAGCCGGTGAAAAAGGCGGCACCCTCCCTGCGGTGATGAATGCTGCCAACGAAGTCGCCGTGAGCGCGTTCCTAAGCGAGTCGATTCCGTTTCCCAAAATCTGGGAAACCGTGGGTGCAACCATGGCCTCTCACCACAATGTCAATCAACCGGGCCTCGATGAAATTATTGATGCTGATTTACAAGCCCGAGCCAAAGCAAGCGAGCTGATCTCATGAGCAAGAAGAAACGGCGATACGAGGGACGTATCTGGGTTGGCTTCGACCTCGGCGGCACCAAGATGCTGGCCAAAGTCTTCAATGACGATTATCAAACCCTCGGCCGGGCGAAGCAGAAAACGCAGGGTAATAAGGGGTCCAAATCCGGACTCTCCCGCATGGAATCTGTCATCGATGAAGCTCTAGACGATGCCGGCGTCAGCTCCGAACAAATCGCAGGAATCGGAATCGGTTGCCCCGGGCCTATCAATCCCGAAACCGGCGTGCTCGTCGAGGCACCCAACCTCGGCTGGAAGAATGTTCCCATCGAAGATCATCTTGGCGACGCTTTCGACTGCCGTGTTACCATCTGCAACGACGTTGATGCAGGCGTTTACGCCGAGTATGAAGAGGGTGCCGCCCGCAACGCACGCTGCGCTGTTGGTATTTTCCCCGGCACCGGGATCGGAGCAGGAGCCGTCGTTGACGGCAATCTCGTGCAGGGAGCAGCCCTTTCCTGTATGGAACTCGGACACATTCCTCTCTTTCCGGAAACCTCCGGCCATGGAGAGGGCGGCTCCACCCTAGAGATGGAGTGTTCTCGTCTCAAAATTGCTTCCGACTCTGCCCGCGCGGCTTATCGTGGACTGGCTCCCAACCTGCTTCAGGCTTGCGGAACTGACATGTCCAATATCACCAGCGGTAAGTTGGCTGCGGCTATTGAGAAAGGTGACATAGAGATTGAGAACATCGTGAGACGCGCGGCAACTTTGCTAGGCTGTGGTGTCGCTACGGTCGTTCACCTCATGGCACCAGATGTCATTGTCCTAGGCGGTGGGCTCGTTGAAGCCATGCCTGAGCTTTACATCGGCACTGTCCGGCAGTCAGTCCGAGATCGGGTCCTCCCCGCCTACCGCGACAGCTTCACGATCGTTGCCGCCGAACTCGAAGACGATGCCGGCGTGATGGGTTCCGCCGCTTGGGCCCGTAAGAAGCTTGAAGCCTAACCCTGCCCACGCGTAATTTTCTAAAAACATCCATGGAAGACCGTTCACACGAAACTGCAGCCCGCCAGATGAAAACGATGCCCCCTGGCATTCCCTACATCATTGGTAACGAAGCCGCTGAGCGATTCAGTTTTTACGGGATGCGGACCATCCTTACCATCTTCATGGTGAACTACCTCTGGCTCATGGGCAGCTCACCAGTGGAACGCATGAACGATTCCGAAGCGGTGGCGAAATTTCACCACTTCGTTTTTCTCGTCTACCTCACACCCATCGCCGGAGCGTTGCTGGCTGATATTTTTCTCGGGAAATACCGGGTTATCATCCTGCTCTCTATCGTCTACTGTCTTGGACACTTGGCCTTAGCGATCATGGGTTCGTTTGGTGAAGCCTCCTTCTGGTTGACGATGGGCCTGTGGCTTATCGCGGTCGGCTCCGGCGGGATAAAACCCTGCGTCTCGGCTCACGTCGGCGACCAGTTTGGTTCCCAGAACCGGCACCTTCTTCCGCGCATTTTCAACTGGTTCTACTGGTCCATAAATTTGGGCGCCTTTCTCTCCACCCTTCTCACCCCATGGTTACTGGAATGGCACGGACCTCACTGGGCTTTTGGTGTGCCAGGCGTACTCATGGCCCTCGCCACGCTCATTTTCTGGATGGGGCGCTGGAAATTTGTTCACATCCCAGGCAAGGGAGCCCCCTTCATCAAGGAGCTTTTCAGCGGCGAAGGGCTCAAAGCCATCCTCAAGCTATCCACCATCTACGTGTTCGTCGCTGTCTTCTGGTCACTCTTCGACCAGAGCGGATCTTCCTGGGTTCTGCAGGCAGAGAACATGGACCGCAACTGGCTCGGAGTGGAATGGCTACCCAGCCAGATCCAAGCCCTGAATCCGATATTAATCCTGACATTCATCCCACTGTTTTCCTACGTGGTCTATCCAGCGATAGACAAGGTATTTCCGCTCACCCCCCTAAGAAAGATCAGCATCGGTCTTTTTATCATGGTGATCTCCTTTGTCCTCGTCTCTATAGCGCAGGGTAAAATCGATGCCGGGGAAACCCCGTCCATTTCATGGCAGCTGCTTGCTTATGTCTTTCTTACTGCGGCAGAAGTTATGGTCTCCATCGTCTGTCTCGAGTTCAGCTACACTCAGGCACCAAAGACAATGAAATCGGTCATAATGGCCATTTTCCTCTTCGCCGTGTCGCTAGGTAACCAGATCACCGCCCAGATCAATCACTTCATCCAAATACCAAACCCAATCGCCAAGCTCACCGCGACCGGCAACGAGGTCGTGCTGGGAGGTTTTGATCAGAAGACCGGCACTCAGGATGATATCAAGGTGATGTTCAACGGTGAAGGCTCTCGAACTGACGTCATCTTCGCTGCCCGCGATTCGCTCAATGAGATTCTCGACCTCATTGACCAATCCATCACCAAGAATGGCCACATCGCACCTGACAACGCAGCCGGCGAATCCATCGCCACAGCGTTCAACGATCCTTGGGGCAATCCATTCCGTTACCGTCTCGTGAATAAGAATCGAGTCCGCATCTGGAGCTATGGCCCGGATGGGAGAGACAAGACGCAGTGGGACCAGGGCGCGATCCTTTCCATTACCCGACCCTCATCAAAAGAGCCCGGCGCTTTCGCCAGAGTCGTTGGTAAACTGCAACCGGAAAAAACCTGGCTCGAGTCCCGCAAGGAGAAGTTGGGCCTGCCGACCGAAGCTGAGATCGCTGAGTCAGGACCAGTAATCTCCCGGGACTACTTTGTCGGCGGACAGGTAAAGTTGGAAGGTGCTTCTTACTTTTGGTTCTTCAGCGGACTGATGCTTGCGGCTGCGCTGCTCTTTTTGGTGGTAGCAAAACTCTACAAACCCCGGGAATATTTCCACGACGAAGTCGATAAAGCCGAAGCTTAAGAAACAGTTGCTGGCAGGAAGAGAATTTCCAACGCCTGAATGTTTTTTTGCATCCAAAAATCACACGTTTTCACCGAAAATCCTCACTTGAAACCTGAAAAATACCGAGTAAAGTCCCGTCCCGCGTAACCCCGTGGTGTAACGGTAGCACAACAGATTTTGGTTCTGTTTGTCATGGTTCGAATCCATGCGGGGTTGCCACTTTTTTCATAATTCACTAGGCCGGTCGTCTTGCCGCTCTAAACGCCCAACCCACGATCCGATGATCAGCGGACTGCGCACTCTTCTCATCCTCGGACGCGTTTCAAACCTGCCCACAATTTGGACCAATATTGGCGTAGGATGGTTTCTTTCGGGGGGTAGCTGGCAAAGCGAATTTGCCTGGCTCGTTTTCGGCGTCAGCCTGCTTTACGTCGCCGGCATGACACTGAACGACGCCTTTGACGCAAACTGGGACAGCAAGCATGCAAGCGAGCGGCCCATCCCTTCGGGCAAGATTCCGCTTAGCGCGGTCTGGGCCATCGGCGGACTCGAACTCGCTACCGGTATCGGCATCCTGCTCGCCTTCACTTCCTTTCACCCCGTCCTGCTCATCGGTCTCGTCCTCGCCATCCTGATTTATAACTGGATTCATAAATACTGGGCGGGATCCGTCCTCGTTATGGGCGTCTGCCGCGCCCTTGTCTATGCCGGTGCCGGCAGTGCTGTAGCCGCTCACACGACGGGGATTGAGCTTCCAATGCTCGTTTGGCTCGTCGCCGCTGTCTCCGTGATTTACATCTCTGGTCTCACACTCGCAGCTCGCAGCGAACATCTCAACAACGGCGGTGGACTGGGGATTCTTCCGCGCCTTATGTTGATGCTACCGGTGGTCTTTCCCCTTCTTGGTTCACACAATCTACCGCAAGACTTGATCACTATCTCCCTTGTCATCGTCGGTATCGTCGGCATCTGGGCTTGGGTCACCATTATCCGCTCCTCGATCAAGCAACGCATCCCTGTCGGGATCGCTTACGCTATCGCTGGGATCGCCTTCTACGATGCTGCAATACTCGCCTTCGCTGACTGGCGCGCCTCCGTCGCCGCACTCGGTTGTTTTGTTCTCACCATTGGAGCTCAACGTATCATTCCCGCGACCTGACACTCGACTCCACTCATTGACCTCCAAACCTAAAAACCCTAGACTCCTCTTATGCAGATTTCACTTATTGTCAGTGTCATCGGTAGCGATCGCCCCGGGCTCGTCGAACAACTTTCCGCTGCCGTCACCGAAGCGGGAGGCAACTGGGAAGGCAGCCGCCTAGGCCGACTTGGAGGCCAGTTTGCCGGCATGGTTCAGGTCGTTCTTCCCGAAGCCCACCTGCCCGCTCTCAAAAATCAGCTTGCCGCGCTCGAAGAGGCGGGGCTCAAAGTCACCTCGGTTCACTCTGGAGAACAGGACTCCGAAACAAACGACGGCACGACTATCACGCTCGAAGTTGTAGGACAGGATCGCTCCGGCATTGTCAGCACCATTTCAAAAGTTCTTGCTGATCAGGGCGTAAACGTCATCGAACTTGCAACCGACTGTCGCAACGCCCCGATGTCTGGAGAACGACTCTTCCACACAACCGCGAAGCTAGACATGCCAGCTTTCGTCGATCTTTCCGATCTGCGTCACAGCATCGAAGAGATCGCAACCGACCTGATGGTGGAGTTAGATCTAAAGACGGAAAGCTGATCAAAACGATTCCAGCTAGCTGTCCGGATTCTCAATCGCGTTCTTCGAATCCGACGTGAACTCTCCATCCTTCAGTGAGGCGTCACTACCCTTTTCAAACACTTGCAACGGTGCAACTAATCGCCCCGGTAGTGGCCTAACACGCTCATAAACATTTTTGCCCAGTTCGGAGGTTACCCCGTAACCGCGGTCATACATCTCCATCTTCGCATCGAGATTGTCAATGTAGTGAAGCGCCTGAGCTTCCGGTGTCTTCGGCACAACTGGTGATCCGAAAGCCAGTTCACCATGATGAGAAGCAATGAGGTGCAGCAAATGCAACCGCACCCGTTCCGAAGCTGGTTCCAAATCCTCCCACTCCTTTCTCAGCCCGTCTTCATCGAGCAATTCCCGCCAAAGTTTATTCACAATTTCCATCCCGAGGGGGATGTGACCGATCAATTCACTGATCTCAGTATAGGGCATCGTGAATCCCTTCTCCTCGTAAACATTTTCCCATAACTTGCCAATGTCGTGAAAGAGAACACCTGCAACGAGAAGATCACGATTCAATATCGGATAAGCTTCGCTGATCCGCACTGCTGAACGCATCATCTGGGCAACGTGTTCGACGAGGCCACCCCGTCGCGCGTGATGGTAATCCCTTGCCGCACCAGTTCGCTTGAAGCGTTCCCCATAGTGCTTCAGGAAACCACCACATAACCCAGCAAGTCGAGGATCTACGATCACCGCCACCGTAGTTTCAATAAAGCTGTAGTCCTCCTCCTGTTTGGCCCGCAAACTTTCTGAACCGGCCAACACTTCAGCGCTTTCCATTTCATTAAGCACGCGGGCCTTCCAATTCTTACCGTCAATAGAGCGACCGTCGTTACCTAAGCCAAATTCACCTGACACCTCCACGAAATGGCCATTCCTCAACTGCCCGCAGAGATCAAACATGGGTGTGTTGTTCCAGACGCGCAGGACAAGGCTCTCCTCCGAATCAGAAAAGGTCACTTCGTAAAAGGGGTTGCCTGTCTTCGTCGTTTTCTGAAGGCACCTCTCTAACTGAGCCCGGAAACTAATCGATTGTGACACAGGTCCGGCCCCCTGCTTAAGATCACGTATTGAGAGTAGATCCATTACTCACGATCGTAGCGGGTCCGTCCAAAGCTGGCTACCAAAATGAACTGAACCACCCTGACTTTTGTAGGTTTCTTTTAAAAAACTGGTCTAGACCATCTCAACATCTCACGCCAACCGTGGCCTCGACCGGAAGTCAGACCCATCGACAAGCAAGTAAGAGATAGGCACCAAATACGAGCACGCGATTCAAAGTTAACGAATTCAACGTGCCTTCCCCGTTGTCCATATCCACGTGAGATGGTATAGGGTAGACTTTCAAACCTGCTTATGGCGAAACCACCCTCCACGCTCCGGGAGCCTGTGACAGAAATCGGTTCTCTGGGGAAAAAGAACCGCCCTGAATCCGGCCTCTCCCGAACCCGCAGGCGACTCTGGAAGCGGGTTCATCGCAGCCTCTTCAAAAGCGAAACCCCCCGCACTGAGGAATCGATGCTACCGATGCTGATTGAGGTTTTCGCTGGCTTCACCAAGCTCGACGGCCAAGTCATGGTTGCGGAAATTGATTCCATCCTAGGCTTCCTGCGATACGATTTTCCCGAGACAGTTTATACCGAGTTGCGTCAACTCTTCATGAAGTCTCTCCACCGCAGGCAGGACCTCGAGGCCATTGCTACTGATCTCGCTGGTGAACTCCCTCTCGAGGACAAGGTCCTTCTCGGAGTTCAGCTCTACGTGCTCATCAGCCGTGCCGGGCTGCCGAAGGATAACCTCATTACCTTTTATCAGTTTATGACCACCCTTGGTGTCGCATCCGAGGCCATTAATATTGTCTACCAACTCAACACGAGCGAGCTCTCACAGCTCGAAGACGGCGCGAACATTCCCGCCGCACCCGCAGCCGAAGACAGCGAAGCTCACAAACTCGAGTCTCTCATCCTTTCAACCGAAGCAAATGGCGATGTCGCGGTAACCTCGAGTAATGAGGCCCATTCCGTCGTCGCCTTCCGCTTCATTGATCTTATCCTTATCAAAAATCTTGGGCCAGGTGCCATCCTCGCTCGGGGACGAAAGGTTGCTACCGGAGAATTCTGTCGGGTCTACGAAGGCCAGCGAGTTCTTATAGGAGAGGAAGTCTTAGCCTTTGAAGACCTCGTTTTCTACTTCAACTCCAAGAAGAACGTTTCCTCGGTCCAACTCTATCTCGCTCAGGACAGCAACGGCAACCAGTTCATCGAGAAATCCCGCACTAAACAGAGCTACCTCCGCGCTTCCTTTGGTCTCGATATTCAAGTCGAAGTCCTCGACAACGTTGGCGCCGTCGTCGGGAAACGAACTCTCACCAAGGGTCTACAATTTCAGGTCACATCGAAGGACACGATCGACTTCACCGATCACTCCGAAATCTCTTTCGACGTTCTACGCCGCAAAGCCCGCGAACTAGGTGGCCGATTCAGCCTCGCCCCAAACCGATCGGTTTACCTTGTTTCCAACGACCCGTCCCAACTCAATCCGGGTGACATCATGCTGACACCGGGCGTCTCTGGAAACGTGCTGCTTCGCATCCACTGTGACAACGCCACCAAGACCGGCCGCCTCGAAATTGTCGAATCCGAACGCGCCATCGCTGTTGAGGGCGAGCCGGTCAAAGCTGACGCAACGCTAAAGGATGGCGCCGTCATTTCTCTTGGTGGAGGACAATACCTGCGCTGCCACTTCTCCGACGGTATCATCGAGGAAGAGCGTAACGTCATCACCACACTCAAAGCTCGTGACCTCAGTCACAGCTTTGACCGACGCACCCCTGCCCTTGACGGAATCACCTTATCAATCCAGCGGGGTGAAATGGTTTGCGTGATGGGCCCTTCTGGCTGCGGTAAGTCCACCCTGCTCAAGGCGCTCGGTGGTCAGCTAAAGCCG
This sequence comes from Akkermansiaceae bacterium UBA1506, assembly GCA_002323995.1. Lineage (GTDB taxonomy): Bacteria > Verrucomicrobiota > Verrucomicrobiia > Verrucomicrobiales > DEV007 > Arctic95D-9. The sequence continues at coordinate 14,143 of DCQY01000092.1, forward strand.
CGTCGTGGCCGCATCGATCTCAACGGGGTCGACCTTTACGTCGAGCATGATAATCTAAAGTCTTACATCGCGTTGATCCCACAGGACGAGACCTTTGATCCGCTGCTGACCGTCGAAGAAAACCTCGATACCGCCGCCGCAATTCGGGCACCACACTTTCCGATTGAAGAACGTCGCCGGCGCGTCGACTCGAAATTGATCGAGCTCGGCCTCAATGAGATTCGTCACCGCCTCGCCGGCGACAACCAGACCAAAAGCCTTTCCGGTGGTCAGCGTCGACGCCTCGACGCCGGCATGGACATGATCGGTATTGCCGACGTCTACCTTTTCGATGAGCCCACCTCCGGCCTCTCTTCCAAGGACTCCGAGCACGTTCTCGACATGATCCGTGGCCTTACCCACAATAAGATCACTCTGGTCTCCATCCACCAGCCAAGCAGCCGCCTGTTTCACATGTTTGATAAGGCCATCCTGCTTGACCAAGGCGGCAAGCTTGCCTTTTTCGGCACGCCGTCACAAATGCTGGAATACTTCAACGAGGCTAGGAAACAGGAAGGCATTCAGACTTCATCCCTGCCCGATGTCGCTCCTGATACAGTCATCAGCCTGACCCCTGACTTCATATTCGACGTGTTAGAGACTCCACTGCGAGACCTCGGTGGCGACATCATTTACGAGCGTGACATACGCGACAACTTAATCCCAGCGCGGCGTTTTAACGCCTCATTCTGGGCCGACCGGTTCCAAACTTACCGCCTCCTTGAAGAGGTGAATCTGCGCGAACTCGAAGCCGACAATTCGCAGTCCGTGGCCTCACTTCAAAAAACGCCACAGGCGCCCCCACGCAAATTCTCCCATGACACCGTCCGCTTTTTAAACCAGCTCAAGCGTGCTTTTTTCAGCAAACTTCGAAATCGGGCTAACCTCGCCACGACTCTACTGGAGGCACCGCTGCTCGCTTTTCTCATCGCAATGGTGCTTCGCTACTCTGAGGACGGTGATTACAATTTCGCCAGCGCCTTTCATATACCCACCTACCTTTTCCTCAGCCTCGTTGTCGCTCTCTTCCTTGGCATGACCAACTCAGCTGAGGAAATCATCCGAGACCGGGCTCTTCTCATGCGGGAACGACATCACGGCTTTCGAGTGACCGGCTACATTATCAGCAAGTATATCTCGCTAGGTTTCTTTGCCTTGGTTCAGTGTGTCATTTACCTCATTATTGGTGACGCCATTCTAGGGATCAGGGAAATGTTCTTATCGAACCTGCTCTGGATGTTCCTCACCGCCTTCGTTGGAGTGGCGGCCGGACTCGTTATTTCCTCTCTCGTCAACAGTCCCAAGACGGCGATCAATATCATCCCGCTTATCCTCATTCCCAACATCATTCTCGGAGGCGCCTTAATTAAGTATGACGAGATGAATCGCAGCCTCAATTTCGCCCAGTTCTTCCTTGGGACACAGAATGAAGAAGCGAGCAAGCTCAAGGTGCCTCCCGTCTGTCACCTCATGCCTCTGCGCTGGAGCTATGAATCGGTCATTATTGAACATGCCGAACACAACCCAGCCAGTAGGCTCACCAACTACATCGAGAGCGAAATCCAGCTCTTCAGCAAAATCCCGCTTGACCAGAAACTAACTGAGGAACAGTCCAAACGTCTCTCTCAACTCAAGCAGGCCCTCGCTGTCGCTCATGGCCTTGAAGGCGAAAATCCACGCAGTGTCAGCAAGCAACTTAAGGCCATCCGTAGCTCTCTCGAGCAGGTCACCTTTGAACCTGAGCCTTACTTCGCGAAATCAGAAGGTGGCAAAACCACCTTCACAGCCACTGAGCTTTACCTGAACGAAAAGGTTCAGGACCTCTACAACCGGGCTGAAGTCGAGCGTCAGGATTATCGCCGCGTCGACAATCCCCCCAACGTCTTCTTCGGGCAGCAACGAAGATTCCGCTACGCACCCGACCCCGAGGAAATGGCCCCCGACGAAAAATCCCGCGTCATCATTGTAGAAACGCTGCGGCTCAACCTGGTCGCCATGTTTGCCTTCGTCGTTGGAGCATTCTTTCTCCTGCACACGAGTCTCAAGCGGCAGTTGCGGAAGGTTTAAAGCAACGCTCCTTTCACTTTGCGAATCACCTAAGTTCGGCGATAATGCCAGCCTCTCAAAGGTGCCCTTAGCTCAGCTGGATAGAGCACCGGATTTCTAATCCGGCGGTCGCTGGTTCGAATCCAGCAGGGCATGCCATTGATATTCAACGAGTTATGGATAATCAGTATCAAGCCGATAAGACCTAGGTAACAAATAAGTTACAGATTCAAATTGCATTTGCCCCTTTTTAAGTGCTAAGAATCACTCCATGGCGGGTAGCAAAGCCACTGGGAAGACTGAGATTCCGAAACAGGAAACACGCCCACAGGGAGTAGGATACCGGAAAGGAAACAAAGTAATTGTAACCCGGTGGAAAGGTCGCGGTCATTACTGCTGTTAGAAAGATCCTTGGTCTCGGCTCCGACGCCGCTGCGAAGATCGTCGAAAATGCTCCTGTGATGATCAAAGAGGGCGCTTCTAAAGAGCTAGCCGAACAGATCAAGGGCAAGCTCGAAGATGCCGGCGCAACCATTTTCTAAGGTGAAACAATAGCACAAAGTATTTAAAAATGGGACTATTGATCTTCTTGTTTCTTGTTGGCGCCACCTTTCTAGCCCTTTTTTTTCCGGGTGGTAGAAAGTTTTTACGAGGTGGGTGCGGACTTATTATGATAATATTGGGGGTAATCGGCGTCGGAGCTCTCGTATTGTGGTTAATTATATTCGGAGCAGCTCAAGCTCTGGGAGGACTTTAAAGGGGCAGCTTTGGATCACTGGGAAAACCTCTTAAATGGTGATCTTAAGTGGCCTTAAATGGTGATGGTGTCAGAATTCGAGGGCATGCGCTTGGTTCGTCGATTCTGAGGCCCCTTCAGAGGCTTTGAAGGCATCCGGTATAATGGCGAAGAGGAAAAGGCCGGGACGCAAGAAAGGCAAGCAGCCGCACCCGTAAAATTCTAGAAGCAAAACATGGGAATCTTGCAGGCATGGGACACCTTTGGGGGTGCGTTGAATGGTAACTATTGCTAACCCAAATTCCTATCGTTAAATTCTCTTTTGTTAATCAACGACTTGGCACTCGCTTATCGTTCAAAAGAGAAAGGCGAGTTAAAATCGAGAAGCCAGAGCAATAACGAACTAAAAAAAGGCTTTTTCACCCAAGAAAGAATCCGTAGATATGACGAAGGACCACCGAACCTTTCTCCTGACATGGAATCCGAATGACGCAGAACCCGAGGACTTGGAGGTGGAGAGCCACATCACACGGAATCAGGGGTTGCGAGTGCCGTCGCCGTGGCCCACGGGTATCAATACAGATCTACCGGAGGGAAGTAGGGTGTTTCTTTTGAAACGAGGAAGTGGTCGCCGTGGAATTATAGCCAGCGGTTGGTGTACAGCAGTTTCTCAGGTCGATTCAGAAGCGGAGTTTGAATTTACTATGATTTTGGACTGGGAGGATGGACAGATTGTTCCTGAGCAAATCCTCAAAGAGAAAATTTTTGGAGTTGACTGGCATCCCGAGGAGGGTCGTATTGACCCCTTGTGGGCCCGTAAGTTGGAGGATCTTTGGGTGGATGAGCTGCACAGACATGGTCTGAGAGAAGCAGGAAAGGATTACATGGGATGGTTCCGCTCCAAACTCTACGCTTGGTATCGTCGGTCGTAATGAGCATCAACTTCCGCAACAAAACGGCGGCTAACGCCCTATTGTCTGAATCCCGGGCCAAGCAACAAAAGCGAAATACAAAGACAACCGCCGACGATTTTTAGCCAATCTAAACCGCCCCTCACTGCCATTTTAATTCTGCGTCGTTTTTTGCTAGGGGCAGGTTGATTATGGCGGCGCACTTGATGCGCTGACTTTTTCGCTTTAAGCAAGCAGGAGACAGCATAACTCCCGCAACGCCGTCGGAGTTTGCACCCTCAATCCCGGTAAGATCTACCCACCGATAAGAACTTCTTGAATAGGTATATCTCTACCAGTTAGTT
>DCQY01000120.1:0-5648 GCA_002323995.1 Akkermansiaceae bacterium UBA1506
TCTCCTTGAGGGTAGGAATATTCTAGAACTTCCTCTTGAGGAGTTGCGGGCAATACGTGGCAAAGAAATCAGTGTGATTTTTCAGGAGCCGATGACGGCCCTGTCGCCATTGCACCCTGTCGGCTATCAATTGGCGGAGGCAATTCTCGTGCATGAAGGAGGAGTGTCAAAAATTGAAGCTTGGGCTCGGGCGGTGGAGTGGTTGGGAAAGGTCGGAATTCCAGATCCTGAGGAGCGTGCCAAGGCGTTCCCATTTCAGTTTTCTGGGGGGATGCGGCAACGGGTCATGATTGCGATGGCGCTGATTCAGAAGCCGAAGCTGATTATTGCTGACGAGCCTACCACGGCTCTTGATGTGACGTTGCAAGCTCAAATATTTGAGCTAATCCTCCAGATGAAGGCGGCTGATACATCGATACTGTTTATTACCCACGACATGGGAGTGATCTGGGAACTGGCTGACCGGGTTCTTGTCATGAAAGATGGTGAGATTGTGGAGAGAGGTGAAGTGGAGCCCTTGTTTAAGTCGCCTCAGAATCCCTACACTCAGAAATTGTTGAGTGCCGTTCCGCGACTAACTGACGAGCCTTTCATTTCCTCTTTTGATCCCAACGTCGAAAAACCAATTATCAAGGTTGAGAATCTGAGAACATGGTTCCCAGTAAAGCGTGGCGTGCTCGCGAGAACGGTAGACTGGGTGAAAGCGGTCGAAGACGTGTCCATCGATATTTATTCGGGAGAGTGCTTGGGGCTGGTTGGTGAATCGGGTAGTGGTAAGACGACGCTTGGGCGTTCTATTTTGGGCCTCGAAAACACTCGATCTGGATCGATTAGCTATGAAGGCACCGAGATCCGTGGTCGCGGTTATCACGGCATGCGTCACATCAGAAAAGATCTTCAGATGATTTTCCAGGATCCATTTTCTTCTTTAAACCCAAGACTGACCGTCCAAGAAATCCTTACCGAAGGTCTAAGCGAACACGGATTACTGGAAGGAAATGCACACGAGGTGGCGGCTTACTGGCTCGAGGAGGTGGGATTACCTCCCGACGCCATCAATCGTTATCCTCACGAATTTTCAGGCGGTCAACGTCAAAGGATCTGCGTCGCGCGGGCGGTAGCGATGAGGCCGAAATTTGTGGTCTGTGACGAAGCTGTTTCAGCGCTGGATGTAACTATTCAGGCGCAGGTGATTGATCTCTTGATGGACTTGAGAGAAAAATTTGGTTTATCTTATCTCTTTATTTCCCATGATTTGAGCGTGGTGAAGCGAATTTGCGATCGAACAGTCGTGATGCGCCACGGCCAAGTGGAGGAGGCCGGACCCACTCAAGACCTCATTGAGAATCCTCAGACAGAATATACCAAGAAATTAATTTCCGCAGTTCCCATTCCCGGAGACCCTTCAAAGCGGGCTAGAAACTACACTTGATGGGCAATAAGCGAAAAGTGTTACGAAAAGCCACCTTGCCGACCTTGTTGGGTAGACCTAAATTACGGTCGAATGACGTTGGAAGCATTTCTTAAATCTGTGGAGAATGATGATACGGCTCCTGAGAGCCTTAGCCCGGAGTTGAAGGCTCTTTGGCTAACCAAGGCAGAGCAGTGGGAGGCTGCTCACGATATTGCGCAGGACATCCCCGGTAAGATGGGCTCTTGGATACACGGTCTTCTCCACGCTATTGAGGGCGATTTAGGGAATTCATCCTATTGGTTCCAGCTGGCCGGTGAGCCGTCGATTACGATGGACGCAATCGACCATGAGTGGGAAAGAATCGTGAAGGCGAATTTCGCATAAGGAATCGCCCTTTAATCCGTTTAAAGGACGAGTATGCAACTTCCGGAATTATCTGGTTATCAATATGAAGACCTCCTTGGGGAAGATCCCTACGGATGGTCTTTCATTGCGTCCCATGAGGACGGTGAGCGCCGCGTGATCAAGGTTCTGAAGTCACAGGCGACAGATGAGTCGTTTCTGAAAAGCTACTTCAAAACATTTAGCGACACCGAGGATCCCATTAAGGGCACTGTTCAGGTGTTTGACTATGTGATCCAAGCTTCAGATTCAGCCACTGCTGTGGCGACTCCGTTTTTCGGTTGGAAAAGCAAAAATAAGCGATGGCAGGTCACATCGATGAAGCGACTTGGGAACTTATTCGAGGGAGACCAGGCCTCAGAAGTCATCCGAGATCTCGCTGAAAGTCTATCGAACGTTCATCGTGAGGGGATCTTTCACGGTGGGTTGCGACCGGCAAATATATTCGTGACGGGTGACTCAGACGGCTTTCAAGATGTCCTGGTGGGTGATTTTGGCCAGCTATTCATGGGCGGGTTGCAGTATTTAGAGGCGGGAGATCTCCTCTTTTACCTGAGTCCAGAACAATTGGGTGATGGCGACTTTTCCAAAGGTCGTGGATTAAAGTGGGACGTTTACGCTTTTGGAGCGATTGCATTCCAGATTCTGACAAGTCACTTGCCACGTCTTGAGCGATTGCAGCAGCAGTGTATAAAACATGGGGAGGCCTTTAGCACAACTGCAGTAATCTCCAATGGAAGTTTTACTCCGGTTTCAGAGCACTTTTTGCGACAATTGGGAAAAGAAAAGCCGGTAGAGTGGCCCGAAGATTTTGCTGATGATCGCATGGGTGCTCTGCGCTCGATCATTGAATCCTGCCTCGAATTCGATCTTGAAAATCGTCCGGGCTCCATGGTTGAGGTGAGCGAGGCCATCGACGTGATTTGGCAGAGCGAGCAAGACGAAGCGGCGGTGTCTGAGGAGGTGGCTCCTGAGCTGCCCGAGAAGGCGAGCTTGGTTAATGTTCCCGCTCAGATTGAGCCTGCACCTGAATTTGAAGCAGAGCCTAAGCTATTAATCGAGACGGATCTGGAAATTAAAGTCGGTCTGACCGCTCAACATTCGACAGAAGAAATTAATGTGCCAGGTGAGGTGGAAGCGGAAGAAGCTGCCAAACCTGAAGTCGTAGAATCGGCATTCGAGGAAATTGAGGAGGGAGTGATTGGCGATGAGTTGCCCGATCACGTGGAAGCCGGGCGCAGTGGATCGCTGGATGCCATCGAGGGAGTCTTTCGAAATCGGCCCGCCCTCAAGTGGCAGATTATGGCGATTATTGCCATATCGTGCGTCATTCCTCTGGGTGCGCTAGCGATCAAAAATTATCAGGAATTACAAGCAGCAGAACAGGAGGCAACGATCAAGACCACAAAGCTGCAGGCCAGTGTCGACGAGCAGGCTGAAGCCTATCTAAACGAATTGGCGAGGAATCAAGAAAACTCCGAACAGCTCAAGTCTGAGTTGGACGAAGTGGAAGACAGCCACAGTCGTTTGCTGGGGGAGGCTACGCTAGCTCGCCAGATCCTGCGTCAAACGCAGGAAAACGGGGATGAGTTCTTCAGGCTTATTCTTGATAATCGTGACACCGACGTTCCTGGTTTTCGTGAAAAAAGGGCGGCGGCTTTAATCAACGCCCAAAAGCATTATGAGCGGTTAATTGAAGTCTACGGTGATGCACCGGATTTCATCATTTCGACGGCAAATGCTTATTTTTATCTTGGGCGAATTTATCGTGAAATGGGAATGTTTGGAAGGTCGCTCGGAACCTTTGATGAGGCTGAACGTCGCTATGTTGCTTTGCTAGAAGATAGCCGAACTGAGAGCGTTGAGTTTATTAGAAATCTGGCCATTGCCAAGAGAGCCCTTGGCCAGCTTTCAGCTAAGGATGGCAAATATGCCATCGCCCGGCATTACTTCGCTGAATCTTCGCGTTTCTGGACCGAAGCGCGAGCTGCTGACTCGGAACTTTCGAAAGAAGCAGGCGTTAGCATCCACGAAAATTCTCTCTCCGTCGTTGTCTGTGAGTATGCCATCGGGCGCTACGATGCGGCGCTCGACGCGACCCGTTCGGTGGGTGCGCAGTTATTAAAGCTTCAGGAATCTGATCCTGGAGACGCTCGTGTCATCGGGGCTCTGGCTCACTCTTTTTCGCTAGGCGGACTCATCATGGAATCAAAGGAAGAGGTTGAGCTTGCCAAGGAGGCCTACCAGCAATCGGCAGACCTTTATGCGCAGTCGGTCCAGCTGAATTCCGCTGCAGACGAATATCAGTTGGGGCTTGGAAACAGTCTTGCAAGGGTAGGCCTTCTATCTCGGGACATAGATAAGCTGAAGGCGGCTGTCGAAATTCTTGGGCGGGTGGTGGTTCACCATCCATTTGAGCCTTCTTACCAGAAGATTCTTGCCGACGTTTACGGGGTGTTGGCGAGAGATCAGCGGGATGGAGGCCGTTTATCGAATGCGATCGAGTTGGAGCATGAAGCTATATCAATCCTGCGTCCCATCGTGAGAAACACGGGACTTCAGACACCGCCTGATGTGCTCTATACCTACTCGCTCCGGCTGGCTCATCTCGCCGAACTGTTAGGGGATGAAGGGGACTTTGATGAATCCCGTGAGCCGCTGTTAGAAGCTATTAGTGTGTTAGAGAAGATTTCTGAGCGGGACAAATCGATGGCTACCTATCGAAGGGCACTGGCTCGGGCACGTGGTCTGGCCGGATTCGCCTGTTTGAAATCCGGTGATAAATCGGGAGCGAAGGAACATCTTGAACTGGCCAAGGCGGAATGGGAATCCTACGTGCAGGCAAATCCACAAGACACTGATGCTAAGCAGGCGGTTAGATGGACGGCTGATCAGTTGCGTGGGTTGTAGTGGATCGAAGGTTGATTTCCACGTGGGAGGGGCTTGGTTTGCCACCGCATGATCAAGACGGTTAAGATCGACGATGTAAAAGAAATCGCCAAGCGCGCCGGTGACGAGGTGCTAGCGGTTTACGGAACGGAATTTTCTGTCGCTACGAAAGAGGATACTTCGCCGCTGACCGAAGCGGACCGACGCTCGAATGACGTGATTATTGAAGCGCTCAATCGGCTTTATCCCGAAATTCCTCTGATTTCTGAGGAAACTAAAACCGTTGACTATGCGGTGCGCAAAGACTGGGACTTGTTCTGGTTGGTTGATCCGCTGGATGGAACCAAGGAATTTGTGAAGCGAAACGGAGAGTTCACCGTCAACATCGCTTTGGTGAAAAGAGGGGTCCCCATCCTCGGTGTGGTTTATCAACCTGTGGGTGATCACCTTTACTGGGCGCAGAAAGGCCTTGGTGCATGGAGGAGCTCAGGAGATGGTGAAGCTGCCAAGCTTGAAGGTGGAGACCACTACTCTAAGAAGGACTCTGTGGTCGTGGTGGCAAGCCGGTCCCACCTCACAAATGAGGTTCAGGCTTTCGTCGATGGTCTCAAGGCCCAGGGTAAAGAAGTGGTATTTCTTTCAGCAGGAAGTTCACTCAAAATTTGCCTCGTAGCTGAGGCAGGAGCCGACGTTTACCCTAGGCTGGGACCAACCATGGAATGGGACACTGCGGCAGCACATGCAGTTGCGTTGGAATCAGGCAGGCGAGTGATTAATCACGAGACAGGTGACGATCTGATTTACAATAAGGAAACTTTGCTCAATCCGTATTTTATCGTCGAGTAGCATACGAGTCGCTGGGGGGCCAGTCGCTGGGCAACAAAAAGCACATCCCGAAGGACGTGCTTTCTATCGAAAAGATATTTTCGTAGAGAGGTAGGAT
>DCQY01000120.1:5955-12671 GCA_002323995.1 Akkermansiaceae bacterium UBA1506
TTTCGTAGAGAGGTAGGATGCTACCAAGTCCTGATGTTGTCCGACTGGACTTCTTCATCACCAGACTTTCCGGAGCTCCAAACGAGAATAGATTCCGGAAGGTACTGGGAGTCGGTTCGTGTGTCCCATTCGGGCGTCTCAACTCGGTTGTTGTAGTCGAGATCCATCCGGATGTAATAAAAGTCAAACCATGGATCCCAAAGCGTGCCCCCACCGCTGTCGTCCATGTTGATGCCACTTTTATATTTGCCCTCGTCTCCCCGTTTGGCCTGTTTCCCGGAATAGAAAGCGATACGTCTTGGGTTGAGCCCTCCTTCTTCGGCTTCTTTGTCGGAACCAAGAAGAACATCCATAAGCTCCTCGTCTGAGCGCAGCTCTTCGGTTTCCTCGCGATCCCCGATGACAGGATACTTGCGATACTCGGTGAAATACGATGAGATCGCGGCTTTTAGATTATAAGCGGTATTAGAAGCACGGGTCGATTCAGCGCGGCGCATCACACCGGTGGCAGCGGGATACATGAGCCCGGCAAGAATTCCGATAATGGCAATGACGACCAGCAATTCCAGTAGCGTGAAAGCCGCTAAGCGATTCTGATTTGGTTTTCCGAGTGAATTTCTCATGTTTGGAGGCATAATTAGCCGGTTGATGCCGCGGTGACTAGTTCTTTTTTTGATAAACCTCACCGTTAAGTTTGACCATACAATGTAAACACATCGTTGAGTGTTGCGTCCAGCCATTTTGACAGATTTTTTGACCACAGTTTGAAGAAGGAATTTATCCAGGCAATACGGGCGCGTGTGAAGTGCCCTGATTATCAGCCTTTAAGCAAATCAGAAATGGCGCGTGATCTTTGCGTTCCATCTAGTCAGCGGGCTGCGTTTCGAGCGGCCCTTTCTGAATTAGAAAGTAGGGGTGAATTGGTTCGCGGCAAAAAGGCCCGCTATTGGCTTCCGGATAATAGGAACGCAGGTGATTTGATTCGCGGGCGGATTCAGATGTCAAACGACCGCAAGCGACGCAGCGCGCTTTTTTTGCCCGAGCATCCAGATGGCCACTCTGTCTTTCGAAACATGGATCGACCGAGACTCTTTGTTCCAGCTAGATTCACTTCGACGGCTTTGGACGGCGACACTGTTGATGTAGAACTGCAATACGGAGCATCGCCTAGGCACCGAGGCTGGCAGCACGATGATCCGGGGTATCCCCAAGCTAGGGTGGTCGAGGTCGTTGAGCGGAGCGGACGTCCTATCGTCGGCATCTATCATGGTAAAGGAGTCAGGGCGACGGTGGCTCCGGAAGAGGGTCGGTTGCCGGGCTCTTTTCGCCTGATGAGTATTCTGCCTCAAGCGAAGCCCGGCGATATTGTGGTCGCTTCGTTTGCGGGGTGGAACGAGGTGCATCTGCCGCCAATGGCCAAGATGGTGAAAGTGTTAGGACGTGAGGATGCGCCCGGTGTCGATATTCTAAAGGTCATTCATCGACACGGTTTACCCTTGGAATTCCCCGACGTTGTCCTGTCTGAGGCAGAGATGATCGATGAGGTGGTGCCTGAGGAAGAAATCTCCCGGAGAGAAGATTGGCGTGAACGGCAGGTATTTACGATCGATCCCGAAGATGCTAAGGACTTTGATGACGCCATCTGTGTTACAGAGAAGAGAGACGGAGGCTGGGAACTGGCTGTTCATATTGCTGATGTTTCACATTATGTGAAACCCGGTTCTGCCCTCGACGCGGAAGCCAAGAAGCGCGGTAATAGCGTCTACCTCGCTGATCGGGTGATTCCCATGTTGCCAGAGAGGCTTAGTAATGGGGTTTGCAGTCTAAAACCCCATGTGGAGCGCCTCACTCATGCCGCTATTCTGGATTTTGATGCGAGAGGAAAGCTAACCGCATCCCGGTTTGTATCAGCGGTGATTCGAAGTCGCCACCGCTACACCTATGAGCAGGCGTATGAGCAGATGATGCTTAATGATGAGGAGGTGGAATCGATTTCAGATGAAAATGAGAGGAGTCTGACGTTGCATTTGAAGCAGGCATGGGGCCTCGCTTCGATGCTGCGGCGACGGCGTTTCAAGAATGGCGCACTCGACCTCGACATGACAGAGATTCGCGTTGTTCTGGACGAAAAGGGAAGGGCGGTTGACGTGAAGAAAAGCGTTTATGATGAGAGTCATCAACTGATTGAGGAGTTCATGTTGGCAGCTAATGAAGCCGTGGCCTTTGTCACCAAAAACGCCCCAGCACCTTCGATTTATCGTGTCCATGATGATCCGGACCCCGGGAAACTTGAGGAATTCGCCGATCTGGCAAGGAGCTTTGGTCACCGAGTGGGCGATGTGACGCATCGCCCCGAGCTACAGAATTTACTCTCTGGAATACGAGGCTCCGTGGAGGAGCACAGCGTCAAGGTTTCTCTCTTGCGAAGCCTGCGTCGAGCAGAATACTCAACAGACCCCACCGGTCACTATGGTCTCGCCAAGTCGAACTACACGCATTTCACCAGTCCTATTCGCCGTTATGCTGATCTTGTGGTTCATCGCGTTCTTCGCCGAATACTCTCGAAGAGGCATGAACCGACAGCCCCAGAGATTCCTGAACGAACCCCTCCCGTTGCTGAAATGGGAGAGATCGCCTACCGAATCTCGAAGACGGAGCGGATAGCAGCCGAGGCTGAGATGGAAACTCAGAAACTCAAGATGATCGAGTATCTCGAGCGCACCTGCCATCAGAATCCTGATGCGGCATTCGATGCGACGGTTCTCGAAGTGAGACCAATTGGTGTCTTCGTTGAACTCAATGGTCTCATGATCAAGGGGCTCATTCGGAAAGAAGATCTTCCACCTCGCAACGAGTATTTCTTCGACCGGATTCATAAGCAGTTTCGGAGTCGCAGCAATGCTCCCACCCTGGCCGTGGGGCAAACTGTCTGCGTGCGACTTTACCGCGTTAACCACGTCAAGGGATTCATCGACTTTCTACCGGTTGAATCGCCACCAGATTTCAGCCAGTGGTAAGTAACCCGTTTGTGGTTTCTGAGATGGAGTCCTCGCAACATAGGTTGCTCAACCCGCAGTGGAGTGGCGCCACTGCGGACCGTATTTCCGGTAAAAAAGGCAGGAAACGGCTGACAATCCTCGGTGTTTAGGGTTTTGTTCTAAAGATGCCGTCTTTTTCCTACACAGCAGTCGACCTAGCCGGGAAGCAAGTTTCCGGCACTGTCGTGGTGCGCAATAAGTCCGATGTGTATCGCGAACTGGAGTCGAAGACGCTGACCCCCATTTTGGTCAAGGCAGAAGCTGGTGGTCAGCAGGATAAGAAAAAGCGGAGCTTTTCTCTCTCGACGGGAGAGGAATCTCTAGGGGTAACCAAGCTGAAACGTCCCGAGATGGTCCTTTTCACCGAAGAGTTGGCCGACCTTCTCGACGCGGGTATGCAGTTAGAGCGGGCTCTCAAGATTCTTCATGAGCGTCAGACTAATAAATCGATTCGAGCAGTAGCTGGCATACTTCGCGATGATATACGTGAGGGCGCGAGGTTTTCAAAGGCTTTGGCAAAATCATCTCCCTCTTTTGATGAACTCTACCGCAGCCTAGTCGCTGCGGGCGAAGCGAGTGGTTCGCTGCCCGAGATTCTTCGCCGTCTTGTCGTGAATCTGAAACAGCTGTTCAACCTTCAGCGTCGTACTGCCGGAGCGATGATCTATCCGCTAACGGTCTTACTAGCCTGTGTCGTGCTATTGTTTGTTTTCTCGACTGTCTTGATGCCGTCTCTCAGCGAAATGATGGAGAAAACCGGTCAGGATCTACCCATGATCACTGAGCTCCTAATCATGTTTACCGATTTCATGTCGAAGTGGTGGTGGGCGATTCTCGGGATCATCGTTATTTCCGCGACTTCATTCAGAATTTATATCGGGACGGAGAATGGTCGGCCATGGTGGGATGGCTATAAGATGCGAATGCCAGCTTTTGGTCCGGTCATTCTCGGCCGATTTTATGCACAGTTTTGTCACACACTCTCCAACTTGGTAAATAACGGCGTGCCGTTGCTAAACAGTTTAAAATTGATCACGCGGGGGACCCCAAATCTTTACATGCGTAGCCATCTCGAGACCGTGGTGCTGGATGTTGGAGAAGGTACAAGCCTCGCCAAAGCAATGGAAAGAACGAATGCTTTTCCGGAGGCCTTGGTTGACCGCGTTGCGATTGGTGAGCAGACGGGTGAACTCGGAAAAGCATTTTCCAAGGCAGCAGCTAAGTATGATGAAGATCTTGACGTTCGTATCTCGAGATTGACTACCTTGGTTCCGACCGTCATGCTCGTCTTTGTTGCAATGATCGTCGGGGTTGTTGCCTATTGTATGATAAACACGATTTTCGGTTCCATGGCTGGTATTCGCGGCCGCTAACGAGATTGATCAAAAAAAGACACTGTATGAGACTTAATCCTGATAAACGGAAGAGAAGAACACGAGGCTTCACCCTCGTTGAGTTGGTGATCGTCATCACAATTATCGCGGTTCTAGCAGGATCGGGAATCTACCTTGTCGTTGGTTTTATTGATGATGCCAAGTATCAGAGAATTGATTCTGATCTCAAGGCACTCGATATCGCCCTAAAGGCTTACGAGAGGAATAACTATTTTAAGCCACCAACACAGGAGCAGGGGCTCATGGCCCTGGTAGAGCGGCCATCCGGTGATCCCCAGCCTGAACGTTGGCGTGCTTATCTGGAGGAGGAAATGCTTGATCCTTGGGGTGCAGCCTACCAATACCGCTTCCCCGCACAGCAAAGTTCCAAGAAGTATGACATCTTTTCCTTTGGTGAAGATGGCGTGGAAAGTGAAGACGATATCGGCAACTGGTAAATCGGTTTCCCGCTTTCAGGCGGAGCAGGCCCGCGGCATGACGCTAGTCGAGCTTGTAATCGCGATTGCTGTTCTTTCTGTGCTCACGGGCATAGCTGTTCCGGCGATTGACAGTGCGCAGCGAGCCCGGGTCGCGCGTGAGCCGGTCAATCAGCTTCATTCGATGGCTCGCGAAGTTCGATTGAGAGCGATAGCGGAGCGGCGGCCATACCAAATCTTATTCGATAGCGAGGGATTCAAAGCTTCACGATTCTATAATCCCTACGGGGGGCAGGAAGAATTCGAAGACTTGCAAACCAAGTTGGATCAACTCGAGCAGCGAGATACAATCATTGAGGCGTCGCAGGCGCGTGGTATTGACTTGTCTACCGGCGAAGCATTGCCTGATTTGAACCGGGAGCGGGTCGAAGAAGGGATTCGTTTCTTAAAAGAATACCCGCTCGACGATGGAGTCGACTACAAGCTGCGCTTCTGGGACGACACTCAGTGGATCGATATGAACGGAGGAGAGTTTCGACGCTGGGTCTTTCAGCCTTCAGGCATGTGTGAGCCGCTAAAGATTCAGGTCGAATCGGAGAATGCTTTTTTTGAACTCGAGTTTCATCCGCTAACGGCGGATGTCAAAACGGAGCGATCGTGGGTGGAATGATTGTGAGTCTCAACAGTCGCGGTTATGCACTGCTAGACGTCGTCCTAGCGGTTGCTCTTTTTGCCCTCACCGTGACCGGGCTAGTTGGTGTGTTGCAAAGCATCAACGAGACATCTGCGGAGTTGGCTCGCGAGCGCGTGATCCAGCATCAGCTAACGTCTCTGCTGGCAGAGACCAAAGTAATGCCTGTCAGTAGCATGAACAGCGAAAGACTGGATGAAGTTACTGATATCACGTATCGCACCTATGTTGAGGCGATGGAGTTGGATAATGGAGAAGGAAACGCTCTGAGCGATCTCTACCTTTTAACGGCAGAGGCCGAGTTCATGGAAGGTAGCGAACTACAGACAGAATCGGCTAAGCTGATCATCTATCAGCCGGAACGAAGATGAAGATTAGCGCTGAAAGCTCGAACAAGGTTGCAGCGTTTTCGTTGTTTGAGATTGTCATTGCTATGGCGATTCTCAGTATGATTGCGACTGCAGTATTATCATTGTTGTGGCAGGCGGGTGATACGGCGGCGGATCTACGCTATCTTGATCGCAGAGACGAAGAAGTGAATCGCTTTGTGATGTTGCTAAGAGAGTCAATTGAAGGATTGCCGCCTGACGCGACGATAACGATGAATCCTCCGGAGTCATCGGAATCGGGCAACTACGAGCTTCTTCTAGAAAACACTCCGACGGCTTTTGTTTTTGGTGAAACTATTGGGAGTGCGGAGGAGGCATTCATAGCAATGCGAGCGGAAGAAAATTTCGAGGGAGGATCCTCTTATGAACTCGCTCTGAGCCGGAATGATTTCTTCCCGGAAGATACCGATGGTAGCGGGATGGCTTTTCGAACCGGTGGGAGCGAGGATCTCGTAGCAGATGAACAAGGTCGCTACTGGTTACCTTTGCTCTCTGGTATCTCTGGGGCCAGTTGGCGCTACTGGGATGAGGAACAGCAAGAATGGCTCGATGAATGGACTGATGATGAAGTATTGCCCCCTCTGCTTGAATTTGCTCTGATTGATAACTTAGGCGCTTTGCCGCAAAGATTTGTCTTCGAAGTACCGAATCGCCTCGTGAATCCAGAAGAAGAACCTCAGTCCACAACTTCTTCCAATCAGACGCAGACGACGAGTAGGCCCGCCCCTACTGGTCGTGGACCTGGTGGTGGAAGACCGGGTGGCGGAAGACCGGGCGGCGGAGGACCG
>DCQY01000120.1:13004-53358 GCA_002323995.1 Akkermansiaceae bacterium UBA1506
GACCGGGCGGCGGAGGACCGGGTGATGGAGGTCCGAGTGGTCCTAGTGGGGGAGGAAATGGAGGCGGAACTGGTGCAGGTTCCGGCGGTAGCATTGGCAGTGGAACGCGAGGTGGAGGATGATGTTGCTAAATCAAAAAAGGTCCCGTGAAAAAGGAATGGCGTTGCTTCTGGTGTTGGTCACTGTGATGGCGCTTGTCCTTATCATCGGAAGCTTGTGGCAGGCGTCGCAACCCGGTTGGGAAGAAAGTGACCTTGAGAGAATTCGCTACAAAGCCGGATTGCTTGCCGAAAGTGGCTTTGCTCTTGCTCTGCATCCGGAGATCGAACCGGGAGACGTGGCTCTCCAGCAGGGATTCGGGCCGGAGCAGGAAATTCGTGTGCTAATCACCAGCGAAGGGGGAAGGATTCCAGTGAATCGTCTCGTTGAAGAGCGCTGGCGCGATGCCATCGTCGAATTGCTTGTTCTTTGGGGGCTTGATGCGGCTAACGCGAGTATTGCCGCCGATTCGCTGGCCGACTGGATCGACACAGACAATGACACGCTATCCAACGGAGCTGAGAATGCCTTCTACTCGAGTCTCGAACGTCCGGAGTTTCCAAATAATCTTCCATTTACGTCGCTGGAGCAGATGCTTTTCGTTCAAGGGATGGATGAAGTGGCCCGTTTTCAACCAATGTGGCGGGACTATTTTACGATACACAGCGACGAACTGCTCGATCTGAACACTGCGGAGTGGGAGGTGATCTATGCCATCACAGGGACAACTGAAGACGCTGCGATGAATTTTGCGGCCGTTCGTAACGGCAACGACGGTATTCGGGGAACGGTCGACGACTATCGATTTGAAGATCTTGGCGAAGTACAGGCACTGCTTGGATTATCAGATGATGAACTTTCAGAATTCTCCGATCTGATTGCTCTCGACAGCACTGTGATGCGAATTGAATCTCAGGGACGATATGGTGATCATAGCGAGACGCGGGTAATGCTGGCTCGTCAGACCAATAACGGGTGGTCTCCGCTGGCAAGATTTCGTAATTAGGCATAGGGTGATCCTTTGTCGCTTTGATGAAGATCGATATCGTCACTATTTTTCCGGAAATTGCCGAAGCACCCTTGCGGGCCAGTATCATGGGACGGGCGGTGGAGTCGGGCGCCGTGGATATTGAGTGCCACAACCTGCGGGACTGGGCCACGGACAAGCACCATAAGGTGGATGATATTCCTTATGGGGGTGGGCCTGGAATGGTGATGAAGCCGGAGCCCTTTTTTGCTGCAGTCGAAGAACTTCGTGAGGATAACTCGATTGTGCTTCTGATGACTCCGCAGGGAAAGCCATTTCGCCAAGCTACGGCCGAGCGATTCGCTCAGGAGTCACACCTCCTCATCCTTTGCGGACACTATGAGGGTATTGATCATCGCGTCGTCGAGGCACTGGTGGATGAAGAAGTGTCCATTGGTGATTATGTCCTCACGAACGGAACGATCGCCGCCGCTGTAGTGGCCGATGCCGTGATTCGATTGATCCCCGGTGTTCTGGGCGATGAACGCTCCACTCAGGAGGAATCCTTTTCCGGGGACGGGGACCAAATCGAGGCGCCCCATTACACTCGTCCCGCAGAATTTCGTGGCATGGATGTCCCTCCTGTGCTCCTATCCGGCAACCACGCCGCGATCAAAGCTTGGAGAAAGGGGTCGGCTGAATCGCGGACTAGGCAAAATCGCCCTGAACTTTTCAAGAAACGACACGACACCAATGAAGCTTAAGGAACTATTTTACCTGCTGGGGCTCAAGCAGAAAACCAAAACCTATGGTCACCGCGTCGACCGATTCCAGCTGGAAAAAGATGGCGAAGTTGAGTTTGCGAATTGGGAACATCCGCACTGTGCACCAAAGAGTGTGACTCAGGAGGAAATTGATGCGCTGCGTGAGTTCCTTAAGCCGGGAGACTCTGCTATCGATATTGGCGCTCATATCGGCGATACGACCGTGCCGATTGCGCTGGCCGTAGGTGGCGAAGGCTGCGTCTTCGGCCTCGAACCCAACCCGAAGGTATACCAGATCCTCAACGTTAATGCTGGACTCAATTTGGGCCGGATGCGAATTATACCTCTACCATATGCCGCCTCTGAGAATTCCTGCAAGCTCACCTTCACCTACTCCGATTCTGGACTCTGCAACGGGGGGGAACACCGAGGCTTGAGTCGGTGGAAACACGCCCATGCGTTCGAGATTGAGGTGGACGGGCTCAATGCTGAGAAGTTGCTTCGCGAGCAGTATCCTGAAGAAGTGAAAAAATTGAAATATGTGAAGACCGATGCAGAGGGTGGTGACCTCTACGTGCTCCAATCGATTGCTGGCCTAATTGATGAGTTTCGCCCCTTCATCCGATCCGAAGTTTACAAACACACCAAGGCTGAGCAGCGTCGTGATTTGTTCCAGTTCTTCCTCGAGCGTGGCTACTCCATATACGAATATGAGGAAGCAGGTCCAACTTTGAAAGGAAAAGCGCTTTCGCTTGAAGATGTGCAGCAGGCTGCGCACTACGATATTTTTGCGGTGCCGCCTCAGGCGGTATCAGCTGGCTGATTGGAAAATCCCTGCTGCCTTGTGGAGAGTCTCTTCCCACTCTTTATCTGGAACCGAATCCGCAACGATTCCCGCTCCGACGTGAAAGTGTAGTTGCTCGCCTTCCTTGATCGCTGTGCGGATTGCAATATTGAAACGACTTTCTCCGTTGAATCCGAAACAGCCGATTGCCCCCGTGTAAACGCCGCGGGGCAGAGGCTCTAGTTCATCAATGATTTCGCGAGATCGCTTCTTTGGTGCTCCGGTGATGCTGCCGCCGGGAAAGCAGGCGTGAAGCGCTTCGACCGGGCTGATCTCAGAGCAGAGAGTCCCCTCGACGGTAGAGACAAGATGAAAGACCTGGGCAAATCGCTCGAGCTTGAGCAGTTCGGTGGTGGTGACAGAACCAAATTCGCAGATCTGTCCAAGATCATTTCGCTCGAGATCGGTAATCATGATCAGTTCGGCAATTTCTTTCGTCGAGGTGATCAGATCGTAAGCTGACTTTTCATCCTGCTCACGGTCTCGGAAGCGGGGTCGCGTTCCCTTGATGGGTCGAGTCTGCACGGTTCGTCCGCTGATACTGAGAAATTGTTCGGGTGAGGAAGAGATGATCTCCTGTTCGCCAAGGTGGATAAAGGCGGCGTAGGGGGCTGGAGAGCGCTCTCGCAGTCTTCGATAAAGATCGTAGGTGGAGTAGGTGCTATCGACGGGAGCGGTAAACCGGTGCGAGAGATTTACCTGGTAGATATCGCCAGCAGCAATGTAATCCTGGGCGGCGATGACCATTTTGCAGAACTGTTCGCGATCCACTTCGCCTTCGAAGGTGACTCGGGCGGAACCTGCGGTGTGGGAGACACGGTTTCGATGGCGGGATAACTCTCCAATTTCGCTCCACTTCTGATGTCGGTGATCGTAGACCAGACAGTGACGATAGAGGCCAAAAGAAAAATTTCCTTCGTAAGTGACGTAGCCATAGAGCCCAGACCCAGGGAATCCGAGGTCTGGAGTGGTATTAGAAGCTGAACTGTTTTCTTGGTAGGCAGCTTCCAATCGACAGCGATCAGAATCATCGAAAAGGTTTCCTTCGAGGATCTCCTCCGGCAGTGCCGTGATCAGCGAGAAGCGTGAATAGTCCTCAATATCAGTGTCTTCCTCGGATGAGGATGAATCCAGAAAAACGAATCCGGCGAGGTGCCGGAGCTCGTCTGCCAGTTGCGAGGGCGCTGGAAGCTCGAGATCCTTACCCAGCTTTGAGCGAGAGTTTGCCATGAATTTGGTTGGCCCCAAAGAAGAAGCCTCACGATCGGTCGCAGCTCCAGTGAAAAGTGGCGAGAGTTAAACGGCAGTGAAGACACGCTCAAGTAGTGCCTGAGTCGCCTTGATGCCTTCAACTTCACCTAGATTTTTTCCTTCGTATTCGATGCCGACATACCCCGTGTAACCGGCGTCACGGACGATCTGCATCATGCGCTCAAAGTCGGTATTAATTTCGTTGCCGTTATCATCAAAATCATGGGCTTTGGCGGAGACCCCCTTCGCAAAGGGCATCAGTTCTTCGACTCCTTTGTAGCGATCGTAGCCAAGTCCGGCGCTGTCTTCGATGTAGGCGGGATCGCCCTCGTAGGGGGCTTTGTCATTAGCGTATTTCTCTGCGTTGCCGCGATTCTTGGCGACGTAGAAGTTGCCGTAGTCAGGGAGGGATCCACAATTGTCCATGCCGACGCTACTGAGAACCTTGGCAAGCCAACTGCCGTTAGAAGAGAGACCTCCGTGATTTTCCACAATGACGTTCAGTCCCATCGGAGCGGCATGCTCGGAGAGGCGTTTAAGGCCATCGGCGCAAAGGTCAGCCTGTTTCTCGGGATTGAGTTTTCCATCGGAAGCGGCGTTCACGCGAATGCTGTGGCAGCCGAGAAACTTGGCAGCGTCCAGCCAGGCGTAGTGGCCTTCGACGGCGGCAGATCGCTTATCGGCATCAGGATCACCCAGTCTACCCACGCGGTCGCACATAATCAGGACCGCTTTAACGCCGTTCTCGTCGCATTGCTGCTTCAGGTTTTTGAGGTAGTCGCCTCCCTTGGGCTGAATCCCGAGAGTGTCGTGGGGATCAGCGAAGAAGGAGTTCACAAATTCAACGGCTTCGATACCGAAGGTTTCCTTGGTGAACTTGGGGAAATCAAGGTTGGTGAGCTCCTCAGCCCTGAGGGCACGGTGGAGTGACCATTGGGCCAAAGAGATTTTGTAATCAGGTTCGACTGCTTCAGGCGAGGCAGGCTCACTCGAAACGGAGGGGGATTCTGAGCAGGCGGACAGAATTCCCCCGGTGGTAAGCGCAGCGGTGCTGCTTGTGATAAATCGGCGACGATTAAAACTCATGCTGAAAGGCTAAAGCGTTTACTGCTGGGACTCAACCCTGTTGAGTTGAATTAATTTGTTTGATCAAGATCCAGTTGGCGAAGTTTCTCGGACAGGCCGGTGAAGCGCCGCGAGCTTTTCTCATTTCTTACAGCCATATCAAGTGCTCTACGTTCCCCAACAAGAATGACCAGCTTTCTTCCGCGGGTGATCCCAGTGTAGAGTAAATTTTGCTGTAGCAGCATAAACTGCTGCCCTGCGACTGGAATGACAACCGCGGGGAATTCGCTGCCCTGCGATTTATGGATGGTGATGGCGTAGGCAAGTTGGAGTTCGTCGAGTTCCCCCGGCTCGTAGGAAACGCGATGATTACCCTCGAAGGAAACTTCGATGTGAGCGGGTTCTGTCGTGATTTCGGCAATGTGTCCGATATCACCGTTGAAGACTTCTTTTTCGTAATTGTTACGCGTTTGAATGACCTTGTCACCGGTGCGGAAGATGGAGCCGAAGCGTTCGATTTCGAACTTGAGTTCGGCGGGAGGGTTGAGAGTCTCTTGAAGCAGGGCATTCAGCTCAGTCGTTCCTAGTGACTGGCGGTTCATCGGCGTCAGCACTTGAATGTCATCGCGGGCGTTGAGATCGAACCCATGCGGGATACGCTCTTTGATAAGGTGCTGTAGAGTTTCTCGAATCGCATTTGGATGTTTGCGTTCGATGAAAAAAAAGTCGGTCCCTGAGGTATTTTTTAGAGGGGGTATCTTTCCTTCGTTCACGTCATGTGCAGCTTTGACAATTCGGCTGGATTCGCTTTGCCGGAAAATACGAGTGAGCCTTGCCACCGGAAAGACGCCGCTTTCAATCATGTCCTGCAAAACGCTTCCGGGGCCTACAGAGGGTAACTGGTCCACATCGCCAACGAGGAGTATATGACCGTTATCAGGAATAGCGTCAAGGAGACTGGCCATCAGCACGACATCGACCATGGAGGTTTCATCAATGACGAAGAAATCTCCGCTGAGCTTATTCTGTCGATTACGAGTAAAGCCGACTTGCGGTTGGTATTCGAGAGCGCGATGAAGGGTGAGTGCTTCACGCCCCGTGGATTCGTGGAGACGTTTTGCCGCCCGGCCAGTTGGAGCGCAGAGAACAGGCTCCACACCCTCTGCTGCGAGAATTCCAAGAATAGCATTAAGAATGGTCGTTTTTCCCACGCCGGGTCCGCCGGTGATAATGGAAAAACGATGTCGGCAAGACTGAATCACGGTCTCGGCTTGTTCATCGCTGAGCTCGAGTCGATGATGTCGTTCAAACCAGGCAATGGCTTGCTCGGGATTGACATCGGGCAGAGTGCTCCTTTTTTTTAACAGCGCTTGGAGACGCTCTGCGACTTCGATTTCAGCGCGATGAAGTTCGGCGGTGAATACGAGAGACTGGTCGTCTGAATCTTCGACAATGAGGTGAGAGCCGAGAACCAGTTCGGTTAGGGCTTGGTTGACCGTCGCCCTGGTCATTTCCATAATCGTTGCCGCTTCACCGATTAGTTCGGCGCGTGGAAGGGCACAGTGTCCCTGACGTGCCGCCTCTTCGAGGACATAGAATAGGCCCGCATTGATTCGCTGAGGGGAGTCATCAGCCTGTCCCATCTGGCGTGCAATCTGATCAGCTGTCTTGAACCCGACTCCGGGGATTTCGCGAGCGAGTCGGTAAGGATCAGCGCGCAGCACATTGGTAGCTTCTTCCCCATAAGTCTTGAACAGTCGCAAGGCCCTCGCCGTAGAGAGGCCGTGTTCATGGAGGAAAATCATGATATCGCGGACCGTTTTTTGGCGTTTCCAAGAATCCTTGATCCGAATTCTTCGGGCTTGGCCAATGCCGTTTACTTTTTCGAGTTTCTTCGATTCCTCCTCGATTACGCGAAAGGTTTCAGTGCCAAATTTGTCGACAATGCGTTTGGCGTAGGCTTTGCCGATTCCATCAATCAGCCCGCTGGCGAGAAAGCGACGAATCCCATCCGTTGAGTTAGGCGCGACGGCCAGGATATGGGCCGCCTGAAATTGTCGGCCGAATCGACGGTCATCTTTCCAGTTGCCCTTGGCTTTGATCTGCTCCCCTTCTGTGACTGCTGGCAGGCTCCCGAGGACAGTAATGTTACCGCTTGCAGCAGTCTTGACCTGCATAATGGTGTAGCCGTTTTCTTCGTTATGAAAGACGATGGAATGCACCGATCCTTCTATCTCCGAGGCCTCTGGGGCTTCATTTGAAGGTTCTAAACTCATTAAATCAGGAAAAATGGCGTCTCGAGAGAGGCAATTCTCCCCCTTTACAACCCATTACCTGTGTCGCATATTCCCCGCCCCATGGCAATTCTCTCGATTTTGTTAACTGTGATCATAGTCGCCGTCAGTATTCTGATGGTTCTGGTCGTGCTGATTCAGCGTCCCAAGCAGGAAGGCCTCGGTGCTGCCTTTGGTGGCAGCACGCTTGATTCTGCTCTTGGAGCTCACACTACTGATGTACTACAAAAGATCACGACCTGGCTTGGCATTATCTTTTTTGTTTCTGCAATAGGTCTGGCAATGGTCAAGACCCGCCAGTTTCAAGCGACTGCTGCTAACAACGTTCTTGAAGAAATTGAGAATCGTGAGCCGCAACTTCCCGGATTACCTCCGGAGCTTTACAATCAACCCACTCTAGATACGCAAGCTCCCGCCTCGGCTCCCGCCGAAGATGCGCCTTCTGAGCCGGCAAATTCTCTGCCAGATAAGGGCAAGTCTGAGGGTGGTGCATCAGATGCTGACGCCCCGGGCGAAGCTTCCGCTACCGAGGAAAAAGCGGCCCCCAAGTCTGAGTCAAAGGGAAAAGGTAAAGCCAAGGCTAAGCCGTCTGGTGGGAAGTCCAAAGAGGGTCCTGAATAGTTTCGGCGAAGCGGACTTCAGTCATTGCTGATGGCCGTGTTCCAACCTCGCACTCCGAGAGGGGGGGGATTCGGTATGAGTGGTTCCTCGCAACAGACGAAGGCCCAGGGCCGATATCGGGTGATCGTCCGTTCTCCCAATCCACTGGGTGATGCCTGCATGTCGCTGCCTGCAGTCCGTGCCATTAAGCAGCGACGGCGTGATACTGAGATCACGATTTGCTGTCGCGACAACCTTGCGGCGATGTGGTCGGCAAGGGATGAAGTTGATTCCGTGATCGCTTTTAAGAGAGGGCTTATGCCTCACGAAGTCGGCCGTATTATTAGGGAGCGCGGAAACTTTGATGAAGGCTTACTCTTGCCTAACTCCTTTCGCTCAGCTTTCGAATTGCGCCTTGGAGGAGTAGGTAAGCTCACGGGTTACAGGCGTAATGGCCGTGGGCTGATCCTCAAACAGGCGATCAACGAACCTGAGGCCATTGCAAGCAAGCAACATCACGTGCACCGCTACCTGAGTCTCGCTGAAGCAATGGGAGCAGACATCTCAGATCTCGATGATCTGCTGGCCATTCCTGTGGCTCCGACACCGTTACAGCAAAATCTATCCGAAATCCACGTAGGGGTTTGTCCCGGCGCAGAATACGGAAATGCGAAACGCTACCCGATCGATCGATATGCCAGCGCCCTCCAATCGTTGCGCAGAAACCATCCGGAAGCAGTATTTAAAATTTCAGTTTTTGGAAGCCCTGCTGAGCAAGGAATTGGCGAAGAATTGTCTTCTATGCTCGATGAGCCTCGCGAAAATCGTGCTGGCAAGACTTCGGTGGCTGATCTGGTGAGGGAGCTAGAAACCTGTCACTTTCTAGTGACTAATGACACCGGCACGATGCACCTAGCTGCCGCTCTCGGGGTTCCAACTGTCGCAGTCTTTGGCTCCACGGAACCCGCCTTTACCGCCCCAATCGGCGCGGTGCATCGTGTGATTCGCCATCAGGTTGACTGTAGTCCTTGTTTTCTACGGGAGTGCCCCGTCGATTATCGATGCATGTTACGGGTTGAATCAGAAACTGTATTGAACGAAATGGAGACTCTCTTGGAAGAGGTGTTCCCTGCAAATTGAATCTCCCAATGAAAGCTATCGTGACCCATCCTGGCAGTGCCCATAAAGATGACCTGCTTGCCTGCTGCCTGTTGTTACATCAGCATCAAGTACCGATTTATCGACGCGAGCCGACCGAGGAGGATTTGAGCGATCATCGAATTGCGGTAGTCGATGTTGGGGGCGAACATGAGCCGTCAAAGTCGAATTTTGATCATCATCAGTTTCCCCGAGATCACGAACCAATCTGCGCGCTGTCGTTAGTGTTGAAGGATCTTGGTCTTTACAAAGATGCCCGCCAATTCTGCGAATGGCTGGAACCGGCGGAGTGGTTTGATACCCGAGGGCCGTTCTCTACCGCTCAGTGGCTTGGTGTGGATCGGGCTGTGATGAATCAATTGAACTCTCCGATCGATATCACTCTGTTGCGTCGCTTTGCTCAACAAAATGAATTGCGGCCGGGTGAAGCCATTTGGGAAGTAATGCGAATGATTGGTGAAGATCTAATCACGCATTTGAAGACCTTGCGGGAGCGAGTCGATTATGTCGCAGCGAATTCTCAGATCATTGAGGTTGGGAAAGGAACTAACATGGTTTCTGTTCTCTACATGCCGCGTAGTGAAACGATGCCGGATGATTCTTCCTCAGGCCTGGGGCGCTACATTGAGTCGACCGGGAAGAAAGTAGATGGTCTGATCTATCCTGACCGTCGGGGATCGGGATATGGTCTTTCGCGGCACGAAGACAGTCCAAAGCTGGACTTCACGCGAATTGAAAATGAAGTCGATGTCCATTTTGCACATTCCAGAGGGTTTGTAGCCAAGACCAGCGCAACAGAATTGGGTCGGCTCAAAGAGTTGATAGAATCAGCCAAAGTTGACAGGTGAATCTTTCGATTGTTAGCCGGTTTTTAAAATCAACCTTGTTATTTTAGAGTCTTCCGCATCTAAAATCGTATTTTTAGCTGGGGAGCTATATCCGAGGTTACTGTCGTTGCGCTCAGCCTTTTGTGAAGGACAACAATTTTATCAATGAGCCGCTGCGAATCGAGATAACTCATTTGGTTCACACCATTAGGCGGCAGCAGAGTTGCACGAAACGGCTGTCGGACAGATGAAAGTTTAGGTCTTGGCTCGCGATGTGGCGAATGGAGATCCCGAATCGATGGTAAGAGTGGCCTGTTGCGAGGTGAAAGAGGGTTAGATATGCTTTGAACACCAAATTTTCTTTTTTTTTACGGTGTTTTTCAGGCGAATTGAGGTAGTAGGACCGCCCTTGCAATGAAGGCCCGGAACGCTACGTTTCCAACCGAAATGGCGCAAATCTGCTCCGCTTGGTTCTCCGATGGACAAAATCTACCTCATTCTTGCGACCCTTGTCTTCCTTGGCGGCTTTGTGCTTGCCGTGGTCGCCTTGCGAACAGGAAAGTACCAGACTGGGCGTCTGAATGTTGGGCTGGCGGTCTTGGGGCTAATTTTTCAGTCGCTGTTCCTAAAAGAACGGGGGGATTTGCACATGCGCTGCCCTCTAACTAACGGGGCGGAAGTACTCGTTTTTATCAGTTGGAGCGTCGTAATTCTTTACCTTGCCGTTGGTCGGGCATTTCGACTTTCTTTGCTGGGTGTATTTAGCATGCCGCTCGTCTTCCTCTTCCAGAGTTTCGCGATTGTTAGCCTCATGAGTAATGATCCCGGTGCGCGCCCTCCGGAGTCACTCGACCCGTGGCTTGAGATGCATGCGGCGATGTCACTCCTTGCATACGGAGCTTTCGGTCTGGCTGGTATTGCTGGAACTATGGATCTGGTGTTGGATCGACAGCTAAAAAGTCACTCACCCGGTCTGCTCTTTTATTCGCTACCCCCAATGAAATACCTCTACGACGCGATGTTGCGGCTCATGCTGATAGGGGCTGGATTGCTGACTATGGGGGTCGTATCAGCCTTTTTTATGGCGACGTCACCAACCGCTCTTCACTTGACGGTACTGGGGGCGGTGTGGCTCGTCTACGCTGGCATTCTCACTGTGAATGTGGCCAGAGGGTTAAGGCCCAAATCTCTTTCAAAGCTGTCTATTGCAGCTTTCAGCTTCGCGTTGATCGCGTTGTTGGTCATCTAATTTTAATTTCTCTCTTTGGTTCAGCGGTGTCTATTTTCTGTCTTGGCGTCAATCATAAAACTGCCCCGGTTGAAATCCGGGAGCGGCTGGCTTTTGCCGAATCGGCAATTCCGCATCATCTTAAAGAAATTCGAGGTCTCGAGGTGGTGGAGGAAGCCGTGGTGCTTTCTACCTGCAACCGAGTTGAGATTTATGGAGCAGCTAATCATTGTGAGAAGGCTCTCGACCAGTTAGTCGAATACTTGACCAAACACTTTGAAGTAGGTGATGGTGATGTGGAATTTTATCGCCACGAAGCGGAGGCTGCCGCCCACCATCTTTTTGAAGTTGCCAGTGGCTTGGATTCGATGGTGCTGGGTGAAACCGAAATTTTTGGTCAGATCAAGAAGGCCTATCTTACCGCTCAATCGACCGGTGCCACTTCCCGTCGCATGAACAAGCTGTTTCAGCAGTCGTTCTCGGTTGGTAAGCAGGTTCGCTCCAGTACTCGTATTCAACAGGGCTCGACCTCGGTGGGTTCGGCTGCTGTCGATCTCGCCGAGAAGATATTTGGCCATTTGGAGGGCTGCCGTGTTATGATTATCGGGGCGGGAGAAATGAGCCGGATCACCGCTCAAAGCCTGAAGTCTCGAGGAGCTGAGAGCATCATCGTGTCTAACCGTAGCTTCGACAAAGCTGAAGATTTGGCAGAAGAGTTGGGTGGGAAGGCGATTCGCTTTGACGAGTGGGCCGATTACCTTGATCAGGTGGACATTGTCATTTCCTCGACGGGATCACCGCATGCAGTGGTAAATAAGTCTGACGTCGCCAAGGTATTAAAACGGCGACGAGGTCATTCTCTGTTCCTTATTGATATTGCCGTGCCTCGCGATGTCGAGAGCTCCGTGAACGATCTTGATAACGTCTACCTCTATAATATTGACCAACTTCAGCGTATTGCTGATGCCGGTGTGGCACAGCGACATAAGCAAATCGAAACTTGTCGGGGAGTCATTCGAGATTTCCTAAGTAACAAAGGAATCGATGCCCTTGCCTCTGAGCCATCCAAATATACGGAGAGGGGAGACTCCAACCATCCCTGATTTGATGAGCAAAGCGCTGATTTTAGGCACTCGCGGCAGCGACCTCGCACTGACTCAGGCCCGTATGGCTGAGGCCGCCTTGAAGGCTCAAGGTATCGATGTGAAGATCGAAGTGGTAAAAACAATCGGTGACAAGCGCCCGGATTTGAAGCTCAGTGAGTTCAGCAAGGGCGACAATCCCATTCTCGACAAAGGTATTTTCACTAAGGAACTTGAGGAGTCACTCATCCGTGGTGAGATTGACTTCGCCGTGCACAGCCTCAAGGATGTCCCGACCGAACTCGGTGAAGGGTTCGAGATCTGTGCGACGTTACCGCGCGCCGAGAGCGCTGATGTTCTCCTGACAACCGAACAGGGCCTCATCGGAGACCTGACTCTGTTAGGTGGCAAAACCATTGCCACCAGCTCAGTTCGACGAGCGCAGCAGCTTAAGTGGCTCAGCCCTGGAGTGAACGTGGTCGACATTCGTGGTAACGTTCCGACCCGGGTTCGCAAGCTGATCGAGAATGGTGAGTGGGATGGTATTCTCCTCGCTCGTGCCGGGATCGAACGTCTTGGCATTTATGCGCCCGGTGAAGCGAGTTTTGACTTTGAAGGAACAGAAGTGTTCGCCTCCGAACTGGCGGAGGATGAGTTTTTGCCAGCGGCCGGACAAGGTGCTGTGGCCATGGAAATTAGAAGCGACAATGTGGCAGCCCGCGAAGCTCTTGCGACGATTAACGACAAACCGACCTTCCAGAGAATCACGGCAGAACGCGCTTTCCTGCATCTGCTTCAGGCCGGGTGCCAGACGCCCGTGGGAGCCTACACTTGGTTCGAAGACGAAGGCTCGACCCTAGCGATGTCTGTCCGGGTATTCGACGAAGATCATCCGGACAAGGAACCCTTCATCGCTGAAGTAAGAGGTTCTGCTTCTGAGCCGGCCGCTCTCGCGGATCGCCTGATGGAGAAAAGACACTAAGAATTGATGAGCGAAGAGAAAGGAATTTGTTATCTCGTCGGGGCGGGTCCCGGCGATCCCGGTTTGATCACCCTGCGTGGCAAGGAGTGCATTGAGGAAGCCGACGTGATTGTTTATGACAATCTCGCCAACGATGATTTTCTGTCCTGGGCCAAGCCCGATGCGGAGTTGATCTTTGCCGGTAAGACGGCCAAGTGCCACGCCATGCGTCAGGCTGAGATCAACGAGCTGCTGGTTGAGAAAACCGGCGAAGGGAAAGTGGTCACCCGACTCAAGGGGGGAGACCCCCTGATTTTTGGACGAGGCGGCGAGGAAGGGGCCGTGTTGCACGATGCGGGCCTCGAGTTTGAATTTGTGCCGGGCATCAGTTCGGCGATTGCCGGCCCTGCCTACGCGGGCATTCCGCTGACGCATCGCAAGTATTGCTCGCAGGTCAGCATTTTCACGGGCCATGAGTCACCGGATAAGGAGAATTCCTCGATCGACTATCGCCAGATTGTCAGGGCGCCCGGCACCAAGATCATGCTGATGGGGGTAGCGCGGTTGCCCTACATCATGGAGACGATTATCGAAGAAGGGGGCGATCCTGAGACCCCGGTTGCCCTTGTCCGTCAGGCGACGACGGGGAAGCATCAAACTGTGACCGGAACGGTAGCGACGATTGCCGACATCGTGCGAGATGCGGAATTTAAAGCGCCTGCCGTTTGTATTATTGGAGGAGTGGTGAACTGCCGGGAAAAGCTCAACTGGTTTGAGAAGCGGCCTTTGCTCGGCAAGCGCGTCGTGGTGACCCGGACCCGTAAGCAGGCCAGCAAGCTGAAGGACGACCTTCGTGCCTTGGGAGCCGATGTTTCCGAAATTCCGACAATTCGGATCAGTCAGTCAGAAGGAGACGATGCTCGTGGGTTCGCCCATTGCGTCGCGGAATGCCACACCTACGATTGGATTATTTTCACGAGTCCAAACGCGGTGGAATATTTCTTCCGCGCGTTTGACCTGATTCGTGACGATGCTCGTGCGATCGGAGGTTGCCGCATCGCTGCGGTCGGACCGGGCACTGCGGAGAAATTGAAGGAATACCGCATGGCCACCGACTTGATGCCGCAGGAGCATGTCGCCGAGGGGCTGTTGAAAGCATTCCAGGAAGAGGTGGGATCCATTGAAAACACGACCATGCTCTGGGTGCGCGCCAAGGGTGCCCGGGATGTGCTTTCCAAGGGCTTGAATGAGGCTGGTGTGATTCTCGATGAGGCGATTGCCTACCAGACGGATTCCGAGACGACCGACCCGACCGGGGCGGTGCAGAAGTTTAAGGACGATGGTGCCGATATCATCACCTTCACCAGCTCATCGACGGTGGAAGGCTTCTTCGATCTTGGCTTGTCGATTCCTGATGAGACCATGATTGCCAGCATCGGGCCGGTGACTTCAAGCACACTCGCGGAGAACGGTTACGAAGTGGACGCCGAAGCGAATCCTCACAACGTGCCTGCCTTAGTGCAGGCAGTCGTCGATCTTGTGAACGAGGAGCCATTTGGTGAAGACAATGATGCCTTCCTGAACGACGAAGAATACTGATTCACCCTTCGGTCAGATCCTGTTTTTTTGCGAGGAAGAGGTGTTTCTGTCATCACTAAGTCTGACAATGCCGCTGTTTCGGAGTGATTCCCGCACGAGAAGTCATAGAAATAAATCTGAATACGCTCAAAGAACATATTCCAGTGGTCTGAGTTCTAAGCTGATTCTGATTCAACTGGTTTGTCTCCATCACTTCCACCCGAGATCACAAGCCCGATCAAAAACATCAGGCCAAAGAGGGCAAAGGCAGAGAAAGGTGAAGTCCAGCTAAGAGTGCTTCGGAAAATCATCACCGTGACTGAGAAATAGATTAGCGCAGCGACAAAGCAGAGTGGTATGAACTTGCGCTTACGGAAGCGAAAGAGAACTAGAGCAATTGCTCCAATCGCAATAACTCCGATAAGCCGACATACTAAGGACCATTGATCGATGAAGCGGCCACTCTGAATGGTAGCCATGGTTCGAGCGAGGATATTGGTTTCAGAGAGGACTTCGCCGTAGGCGGTCGTGAACCTACGATCTTTGTTTCGGTCAAATCCGATCACCACGAGGTTATTATTAAGCGAGTCAAACTTGCCCTGAAAATCTGCTAAGATACGTTTGGCGATCTCGTCATCAGCCTCACCGGTATAGGCGAGTTCATCGACCGTGAGGCTGGTTAGGTGGTAGACCTCTTGCATCTCACCTGACTCGTTCTTCCGTCGGCTTTTTATTTCTCGGTTGAGGCCAGCAGAAGGCGGTAGAATGAAAGTGCCATCCGCCTCAAGAGGAATGCTCTGAAGTTCACCAAGCTGGATGACAGGTGAAGAGCCGGAAAGATTCAGTGTGATTTGCTCTAGAGCAATCCCAGCGTGATTCGCGACAGCAGCAAGGGCGATTGAGGGAACTACCTCGCCTTCGTGATTGGCGACAAGCGGGACTCGAATTTCGCTTTCAGAAGTGAGCCCGGAAGTAGACTCAATCCTTTTGAACGAAGGATTAGCATTAGCAAGAATCTGGGGATCAGGATAACGAAGCGTTCGAGTGAAAGTAATCAACGCCGAGGAGTCTCCCTCGACTTTGATGGGATGGTAATTGAGCGGTGTCTGCTGTGCTTTGCTCGTAGATTCGCTCGTGACGTTCGCTGCTCCAAGAAATCTGGGGAGCTGCATCGCTGCATCTTTTAAAGGAACGATGTCGGTCTGGTTCAGTATGAGTGTCTCGTCAAAGTTCGGGGTGGGGAGGAACGCGACTGATTTTGGCTCAAGCTTTCCGACGAAGCCCAGAATGGTGGCGAAGTCCAGACGCGAAAGCTTATTGTCAACGGCCGCAGGCTCATCTTGCCCGATATTGAGAGGCTCGTAATCGTCAGTGATTCGGATGACGGTAACGGCCGGATCTGAGAGGCTTTCGCCAGCATTACCAATGCAGAATTCTAGCCACGTCTCATCGAGCGTGGCGAGGGGAGCGATCTTTCGCGTTCGGAGATTCCACTCACCAATAGTGACAAGAATGAGTCCAAAGACGGCAAACGTGATAAATCGTTGTCGCATAAATGAGGGGTCGGGTTCCTGTAGAATAAGGAAATCAGGGTTGGGAATTATGACTTCCTTAGATTCAATATGTGGACCGGCTTAGTCCGTGGGTCAAGGGCCACGAAATTGGTGGAATCACGCCATGTGTAGGCCTCCCCGTAGATAACATCTTCTACCGTATATTCGGTGTCGTTTTTGAGACCTAATTGTTCCAAAGGTAGGTGCAGGTTGGTTTCTTGCCGCTTCTTAGGATCAAGATTGATCACGACAATGACTCGACTGGCGCCATCCTCGGACCATTTGTGGAATGCAATCATTTGATCGTTATCAGCCGGTATGAATTCGATGTTGGCGTAGCTCTGCAAAGCGGGGATTTCCCGTCTCGCCAGATTGAGACGGGAAATGAATGCCTTTATATTCCCGGGAGTGTTCCAATCACGGGTCTTGAGTTGGTATTTCTCTGAATCGAGGTAATCTTCGCTTCCAGAGAGCGGAGTATTTTCACAAAGCTCGTAGCCCGAATAGATGCCCCAGCAGGAAGAGAGAAGCGAGGCCAGAGCCGCCCTGATTTTAAAGGCGGCAGGACCGGCATTCTGGAGGTGGCGTGGGAGAATATCGGGTGTGTTGGGCCAGAAGTTGGCACGATAGTATTCGCGCATGTCGCCTTTGGTCAGTTCGGTGACATACTCGATCAAATCGTTGCGCGACTCTCGCCAGGTAAAGTAAGTGTAACTCTGAGTGAATCCAATCTTGGCCAATGTCTGCATCATCTTCGGCTTGGTGAAAGCTTCGCTCAAGAAGATCACGTCTGGATTAGTTTCGTGAATCTCTGCAATGAGCCATTCCCAAAAGGCAACTGGTTTGGTGTGTGGATTGTCGACGCGGAAGATGCGGACCCCCTTGCCGACCCAGAAGCGAACCACATCACAGAGTTCTTTCCAAAGTTCCCTCCAGTCGTCGCAGTGAAAATCGAGAGGGTAGATGTCTTGGTATTTTTTGGGAGGATTCTCCGCGTACTTGATCGAACCATCGGGTCGACGATAAAACCACTCGGGATGCTCAGCAACGTAAGGGTGGTCGGGGGAGCAGTTGATGGCGAAATCGAGCGCAATCTCCATCCCCATTTTACGGGCTCTTTTTAGTAACCAGACAAAGTCATCAATTGTGCCAAGCTGCGGTTCAACAGAGCGGTGTCCACCTTCCTTGGCCCCAATCGCCCATGGTGAACCGACGTCACTGGGTTCGCAAGTCACTGAATTGTTTTTGCCCTTGCGATGACTGATGCCAATGGGGTGAATGGGGGGGAAGTAAATGATATCAAAGCCCATCGCCTTGGCGTCCTCAATGCGTGGCAGACAGTCACGAAAAGTGGAGTGTTTCCCTTTGATGCCTTCAGCTGAGCGGGGGAAGAATTCATACCAAGCACAAAACGAAGAAAGTTTCGTTTCAACGACCACGTTGATCGTGTCGGTAGAGGTGGTGGCCAATTCGAGGTTAGGCCAGCGGGCGAGTATCTCAACGACTTCTTGGGGATTCAGCAGCGACATTACGTTGCTCGGGTCAGCCTTCATCAGTTGGGTAGTGAGATCTTCAATGGCTTCTGCGTCGTTAACTGACTTTCCCCTAGCCGCGCGAAGGGCAGCGCCGCCAAGAATGACTCGGCCCTCTTCGATCTCCGTGGAAAAATCTTCCTGATCGCCTGTGAGACGACGCTCAAAATCGTGGACCCAGCTGAGAAAATCGTCAGCCCATGCCACCACTTTTATTTCGTAGAGGCCGATTTCATCAAAACTTAAGGAAGCTCCCCATCGGTCGTTTTCGTAGTGGGTCATTGGGACGCTCTGCCACTTTTTCTTTCCGGATTTTCTCCAAAGTAAATTGGCACAGAGCACGTCGTGGCCGTCTTTAAAAATGTCGGCAGAGACGTGAGAGGCCTCGTCGATGACCCGTTTAGTTGGGTAGCGTCCGTCTTCGACGAGGGGGGAAAGATTCGAAATAACAACGCTAGCTGGGCGATTCTTGAGGGAAGCCATAAAGGGATATCTCTTAGCAGATTCGGCTTCACTATCGACCTATCAAGCTGTTCGCCAAGCCTATTTTGTGTTCGTTTCGATACTCGGAACAGCGAAGATTCATTGACTGATGCGCCTGCGGAGAGACTTCTTTTCGGAGCGGTGCTGCTTGTTGCGGCGGTTTACCGCTCTAGCCGCCTTCGGGGGCCTGCGCTTGTTGTAGCGTCGAAGGGCGCGCTGGCGTCGTGACTCCTGTCGGGTTTCCAAAGAGCGGCGTTCGAGTAGGTCACAGAGGCGATGACGGGCTGCCTCGCGGTTCTTTTCACGTGAACGTGATTCCTGACAAGAAACCTCAAGACCAGAGGGCAAATGTTTGAGGTAAACTCGCGAGGACGTCTTATTGATTTTCTGGCCACCACTGCCTGAACCTAGGACAAAGCGTTCTTGTAGATCCTCATCGCGGATCTTCCACTGCTTCATTCGATATTCCAAAGAATTCATTTTTGACCAGTCGTGACAGTCTCAGCATTCTCGGGTTAAACGGGAGTTAGTATCCGTATCTTTGAACGAAAAGGGCTCACCCGATATCCCATTGTATACCATGCTTCTGAGATTAGCTAAACCATTGGATGCGAGCAAAAGCCGTAAGATCCTCGGCAAAAGCAGCTTTGGTAGTCGTGAAGTGGCGATGTCGCGTTTTTTTAGACGAAGGAGTAAGATTCAACGCGGCTCTCTGAAATCGAAAAGAAATCCGCGATAGTAGCGGTACTCCTCTCAATTTCTCGAAGGAAACGTTGTCGGGTTCCCTTGGAAATTCCCACGCGGAGATCCGCGGTCGCGGGCTACTTCTCCGGCCAAAGAGCTTTGAAGAAACGCCCTCAGAAATTCAGTTAATACCCGGGGCAGGTGATTGTCTTGCCGTTGTCTGACGCGGTCAAGTTTTCGAGAAAGGGAACGGCCGTTTGCGCCCAAACTTCCGGAGTGTCGTAGTTTTCTGCTTCGCTTCCATAGCAACTTCGGAGCATATCGGTGTCGATGACTCCGGGATTGAACGCGACTGTCGCAAGTCCGTTCGGTAGTTCCTGAGCGAGGGCTTGATTGAGTCCTTCGATAGCCCATTTGGTAGCGCAGTAGGGGGCGACATCGGGAGAGGTTGACCGACCCCAGCCACTGGAGAAATTAACGATGACCCCGCTTCCCTTTTTGATCATTGCGGGAGTGAAGTGGCGGATGATGTTAGCCGTACCGGCAATGTTGATGGAAAGTATGTCATCGATTTCTGCTGCCGAAATTTCCCAGAGTGGAGCATTTCGATTGATAGTGGCGGCACCGTTAATAATGAGATCGGGTGTACCGATTTTTGACAGCACTTCTTTGGCATAGGCTACAACAGCTGTGTCGTCGCTCACGTCGACTACCGAAAAATAATGCGGTTCGCCGTGTTGTTCTTGCAATTCAGTGATGGAGGCATCGCTGCGAGCGCAGCCGACGAGGTGATGACCACTTGCAGCAAATCCCTCAACGAGCGCGCGTCCCAGCCCACGTGATACACCGGTAATAAGAATGATTCGAGACCCAGACATAGCCTCAGTGTGGGCGTTTTCCCTGTCGAAGGAAAGTATGATTAGAGAAGGTCGGGTGGAAAACTGTCCTGACCTCAACTTAAACTCTGTCGAGCATATTACTTGTCACTACCGGCGGTGGCTTCGCTCACTTGCTTGCGACGTCGCTTTCGGGCAAACCATCCAAAAGCAACGAGCCCAAGTCCCGTGAGAGCGTAGGTGCTTGGCTCAGGCACAGCGTTGAAGTTGAGAACAAGGTCATCACCGGATGAGCCAAGGGAGAATGAAGAGCCGTTAGGAAGTTCGCGTGCGTTGCTGAAAAGGACCCCATTCGAGTCCTGCCAATCTTCGGACAATAGAGTGAGGTTGTTGGCATTAGCGAGGGAAGAGGCCCCTAAGTAAATGGTCCAGTTCCGGTCGGCATCCCAAAAACTATCGGTCCAGTCCACCGTGCCGCCATCGAAGTTGAGATTAAGAGTGGTGGAGCCGGAAAAGTCGAGAGCTCCTCCAACAACGAACTGGTCGAAGTCAGTGCCTGCATTCGAGTTTGAGTTGGTGATAAGATCCCAGGTAACTGATGAACCTGCATTGTAGGTGAGATCGCCTGAAACGGTTTGCTGAGCAACTGAAGTGTTAGCGAGCGATCCCCCAGAGCTGTGGGTGCCTGAAATGCTTGCAGCTCCGCCGATCGTTCCACTACCTCCGATTGTAGCGCCCGAATTGACAGTGACAGCGCCGGTGCCGGTAGCGCTGCCGGTGGTGTTGTTAAGGAGGAGGGTGCCGGCTGTTACGGTGGTGCCGCCAGTGTAAGTGTTCGTTCCGGCCAGCACTAAAGTGCCTGAGCCGCCCGTGGTGAGAGCCCCATTTCCAACTGAACCGTTGCCACCGATGATGCCATTTAAGGTCAAGACTTGCGCGGCGTCAGCGACTTCGATACTGCCGCCTGCATCACCGATCTGGACGGAACGATCTGAAGTGTTCTTCACGTTGGTGCCGGTCATCCGAAGGGTGGCGGAATTGGCATCGGAACCGATCTGAAGAACGTTCTGGAAGTCGGCATCACCCAGGCTACTGGTTTGATCAGTTCCGGCGTTGACGATGGAGGTGAATTCGACTGTTCCATTGGTAAAACGGTTGCCACCGCCGTATTGGCTGTTGTTAGCGGTGAGTCGGAGGATGCCAGCCCCTGACTTGTTGATTTGGCCGTTTCCTTTGCCTGTATTGATTGCCGCGGAGACATTGGCCTGACCATTTTCGGCAATGTCAAAACTAAAGCTATCATTGTTACCCAGTTGAGAGATGGATCCGGTCAGGGTGGCGGTCACATTCGCTGCCACCCCCAGAGTGCCGGCGTTGCCGATCTGAATGTTGGTGAAGGCGCTGTCTCCGTTGACGTTGAGTCTCGAACTTCCAGATTGGCTTCCTGTAGCTGTGAATCCGAATCCAACAACTCCAGCGGTCTGACGGAAACTGTTCACAGTTTCAGTCGTCCCATTGACCATGCGAAAATTACCTCCCGTCAGCGAAACATCCGCCGAGTCACTTAGGACTTCACTAGTATTGATTGCCAGTGCTCCACCAGAGATAGAAGTATTCCCGGTGAAGGTGTTAGCTCCATTGAGAATGGCAGTGCCTCCACCCGATTTGGAGAGTGATCCAGTGCCCGCAATCGTGCCGCTAAGGGTGGCGTTGCCGGAGCCCTCAAGGCTCAAGGTTCCGGTGAGGTTGGAGATGCTGGAACCAGCGCTGAGGGTAAAGTCACCTCCACCTGTTACGCGGATGCCGTCGTTGATGGTGTTCACATTGCCGCCGATGACAAGATCTCCGGCGCCACTGGCAAGGATGACACCGTCGATAGTTCCGACGTCGGCGTTGATAGTGGCGCTGGCATTACCACTGTGAACCACGCCGCTCATGACAGAGAGCTCGTCCGTGTCGAAATCAAGAGTGTAGGCGGTCGAGTTGTTATTAAAGGTTATCGATCCAGCCTGAATATTTCCGCCCAGATTGATGAGGCTGTTACCTGTGAGTGTGTCATCGAAGATTACGTTGTCGCCATCGACAAATAGAAAGTCTCCCTCCTGCCAGTTGGTAGTTGTGTTGCCATCCCAGACTCCATTGTTACTGCCAGCCCACGTGCGAGTTTCGAAACCGAGATCAACGGTTATCGCGCTGCCGGAATCGACAAAGCTGCCAGCACCGCGAAGGCTGCCACCTGAGCCAAGAGTGAAGCGATCGATATTACCGCTGAAGACACCGCTAGAGTAATCAAGCACGGTGACGCTGCCCGAACTACTGCCGGTGGCATTCACAGTCAAATTGCCGGCGCTGACAGCGTTAACATCGAGTGTGCCGCTGGTGCTGAGCGCTTCGCTGGAGCCAGCATCAATCGTGAGGGTGTGGGTGGTCCCGGCGAAGACGATGTTACCAGAAGTGGCGCCTTCACCGCCAATGTTTCCGCCAACACCGACATTGAAGCTGGAAACGTTGGTGCCGTTGATGTTGAGTTGGCCGCCGCTGATAGTGGTGTCGCCGGTGTAAGTGTTGTTGCCATTCAAAGTCTGGGTCCCAGAGCCAACTTTTTCGAGAGTGAAAAGGGCACCATCACCATTGGTGTTCTGGATTGTCCCACCGAAGACACCCGTCCCATTGTCGACACCGAGGCGCAGTCCGACTCCAGAGGCTGCAGCACTGGTGCCTCCGATTCCGATGGTGCCGTCGCCGTTGAGGGCATCAATGATGATGTGTGAGGCTCGGCCTTGGTAGGTAGCACCCGCATCGATCTTCATATCACCAAGGTTAGAAGCCCACGTTCCGAGGCCGCCTGCACCGAAGCGATAGGTGCCCGCGGCGACGTGGAAAAGACCGCCGGAGCTTTGGGCAACGTTTGATCCGGCAGAGGTTTGAACAAACTCATTGGTTCCGGACTTCTTAAAAGTGCCGCTCCCGTTGAGCGTGATGGTTCCTCCGTTTGCGCCGGTGCCGGTTGAATCAAACTCAAGGATTGCTCCGTTGGCGATGGGGCCGTAGGACTTTGATGTGCCGATCGCAGCACCACGAAGCGTGAGAGTGCCTTCGTTGACCGTCGTGGTGCCGGTGTAGTTTCGGGCTGCTGTGATGGTGAGTTGGCCCGTTCCATTCTTAGTGAGACCGCCGCTATTACTGTTGTCGATTGACCCAGACAAAGTGACATCCTGTCCGTTGCTGTCGAGGATGATGCCGGTGCTGTTCTCGATACGTGCGCCGTAGTCGGCGGTAGCTCCGTTCTCAGCGAATTGGAGAGTGCCGCCAGTAAATGTAATATTACCGGAGGTTCCGAATGCGTTAGCCGCATTGGCAACGATAGTCCCATTCCCAATCGTGGTCGTGCCAGTATAACTGTTGGTCGAGGAAAGCGTGGTGGTTCCGGTCCCACTTTGGGTGAGGCCCGCTGCTCCCGAGAGCTCCACGTTCACGGTAACGTCTCCACTTCCGGTGAAATCGAACCCGTTGTTGGAAGTGAGGACACGGCTCCCGTTGTCGCTTCCCAGTGAGTAATTATTGGCATTGTTTTCAAAGGTGACTCTGCTGGCCGTGATGTCTTCTTCTAAGGTCGGAGTAAAATTAGAGACTCCGGTGTCACCGAATGTCGCATCATCAAGGTTGAGGAAGATACTGTCGCTGGAGTTGTTCCAGTTTGCGGTGTCATTGAGATTCCAGTTGCTATTGATGCTACCCGTCCAGGTATTATCGGCATAGCCTAGGTCAATTTTGATAGCGGAATCATTGGTATCATTGTAAAAGCCGCCGATACCGCGTGACCCGGTGCTGCTGGTTCCCAGCGAAAAGGCATTGAGGTCGCCTGTGAATCCACCGCTGCCGTAGGTGAGAACAGTGACGTCCCCGGCGACACCTGACACGTTTACGGTGAACCCGCCGGTGCCGACGGCGCTGACGTTGAGAGTTCCTGCTCCAGTTGATCCCAGTGCGGCTGATGTCAGAGCATTAACATCAAGCGTGTGGGTTGTTCCTTGGAAGGTGATATCACCGCTGGTGCTGCCCTCGCCCCCGAGATTGGTGCCACTGCCGACAAAGAAGCTGGAAACGTTGGTGCCGTTGATGTTGAGTTGGCCGCCGCTGATGG
This sequence comes from Akkermansiaceae bacterium UBA1506, assembly GCA_002323995.1. Taxonomy (GTDB): domain Bacteria; phylum Verrucomicrobiota; class Verrucomicrobiia; order Verrucomicrobiales; family DEV007; genus Arctic95D-9. The sequence goes on from DCQY01000120.1 coordinate 36,895, forward strand.
TTGTATCACCGGTGTAGGTGTTGTCGCCGTTGAGAGTCTGAGTGCCGGTTCCTACTTTATTAATGGTGAATTCCGTCTCGCCAGCTCCGGAGTCATTCTCAATTAAGCCGTTGAAGGTGCCGGTTCCGTTGGAAACACCCAGTGTCAAACCGTAGGTGCCATTGGTGCCCTTGCCGCCGACCTGGAATCGGCCGTCGCCGGTGAGCGTGTCGATCCAGATGGAGGTCGCGCGACCGGAGAAGGTGGCTCCCGCATTAATCTGCATACTTCCGAGGTTGGCAGACCAGTTACCCGGAGTGCCGCCACCGAACTGGTATTCTCCACCGGCGACATGGACGAGGCCACTTGCCGAAAAGGTGATGTCTGATTGCGAGGAAACCTGATTGAATTGTCCGTTTCCGGATTTCTTGAATGTGCCGCCTCCTCCAAAGTCGAAAGCGTTGATGCTCTCATTCACACCGTTGGTGTTGAACTCAAGGGTTGCTCCGGCAGCAACGATCGTGGTCAGGTCCGCTTGGTTGCTGTTGTCATTGATCGCATTGCCGAAATAGAGGAGTGTTCCTTCGTTCACATACTGTGTGCCGGTGAAGGAGGGTGCCACGCTTTGAAAGCGCACCGTTCCTGAGCCGTTCTTGATGAGGTCGCCGGAACCGGCGATGCCCCCGAAGTAAGTGGAGTCACCGGTGCCATCGAAAGTGAGGCCACTTGATCCAGTCACGGTGCCGTTGAAGATGGTCGATCCCGAACCGTTCACATTGATCGTCCCGGTGACATTGACATCGCTGTTGACGGTAACATTGCCGCCGTTGGCTGCATTAACATTGCCAACCAAGGAGAGGGCTTCAGTGGCATTGGAAGAGATGGTGTAAGCCTTAGTGCTATTGTTGAAAGCTAAGTCACCGACGGTGATATTTTCCTGAAGGGTGGGGGTAAGGTTGGTCGCGGCGGTATCGTCAAATACGACGTCATCGCCTTGCTGGAAGACCGTGTCGGATGAGTTGTTCCAGTTAGCGGTTGTGCCGACATCCCAGTTGTTACTGGCACTGCCTGACCAAGTGTTACTCACAAAACCTAAGTCAATAGTGATGGCATCGACTCCGTTATTCACAAACGTGGTGCCACCTCCACGGACGGAAGTGCTGGTGCCCAGAGCGAAACTATTGATGTTTCCACTGAATCCGCCGCTGCCGTAGCGGAGTACGGTGACGTCGCCTGCTCCGGATCCTGTTGTGTTGACGATGAAATTTCCCGCCCCGACCGAGCTGAGGTCGGTGGAACCGGCTCCGATAGAACCAAGGGCTTCGCTGGTTGTTGCATCAACGGTGATGGTGTGCGTCGCACCCTCGAAAAGAAGGGTGCCGGTGGTGGCGCCGTCTCCGGTGACATTCGCCCCGCTCGCAACTGTGACATCATTGGTGTAGTTGCTTCCGTTGAGGCTGAGTGTGCCTGCACTGATGGTTGTATCTCCTGTGCCGGTGATGTCAGCGACAGAATGAGAACCGGTGCTATTGAAGATCAGGGTGGCATCGTTCACCACATTGCCGCTACCGATCGTACCGGAAGTGCCGCCGTTTCCGATTTGCAGTGTGCCCTGGCTGACTGTTGCGCCACCGGACCAAGTGTTGTTTCCCGCGAGAACGAGCGTTCCAGCCCCTGTTTTGGTGAGTGCTCCGTTGCCGGCGGTTCCGTTACCAGTGACAACTCCGTTGATCGCAAGCGTCTGGGCGGCCTCAACCACATCGACGGTGCCGCCCATATCACCGATCTGCATGTTTCGATTGGTGGAATTGGTTGTATTGGTTCCGATCATCCTGAGGGTCGCGGAATTCGAATCAGATCCGATCTGGAGGACGTTCTGAAATCCACCGCGGCCGAGGCTGCTGTTCGCTGTAGTGTCTGAAATTGAAGTGAACTCCAAAGTGCCGGCGTTGATTCGGGTGCCACCACCAAAGTTGCTGTTATTGTTAGTTACCGTGACTGTTCCGGTTCCATCCTTGTTGATCTGTCCGTTGCCACCGAAGTTGAGCGTTCCGGCGATGTTGGCGGTACTGCTGCCGAGCATGTTGAAGGTGAAGGAATCGTTGTTGCCGAGGGCGCTGATGGCACCACCAGTCTGAGTCAGTGTCGCGCCGTCACCTACCGTGATGCGACCGTGAGTGCCGATAGTGACATTGTTGATCTGGCTGTTGGCGCTTACAACTAATTCGCTGGAGCCTCCGAAGTTTATGGTGCCCCCGGTGGCGGTGTAGCTGTTCACCGTTTCAATAACACCATCACCGATGTTGATGGTGCCGCTAGTCTGAGTCACGTCACCGGTATCGGCAATATTATTGGTGGCATTGAGATTTAAAGTTCCACCCGCGACAGTCGTGTTGCCAGTGTAAGTATTGTTTGCATTGAATGTGTAATTGCCCCCTGAGTTTTTGTAGTTGCCACTGCCGCTGATAGCACCCGTGAAATTCCACGAACCGGAAGCGAAGTTGGCTGTTTGCCCTGAGTCCACAACGAGACCGCCGCTTAGCGTGACTGTGCCGGTGCCGTAATTGGCGTAATCACGAGACGGCGCGTCCTGAGTGATAGCGCCACTAAGCTCGAAATCGTTGCTGCCTCCGACCCGAAGACCACCACCACTAACGTTGAAATCATTGGCAAGATTGATGCCGCTAACTCCTGCCTGTAACTGTCCTCCGCGGGAGGTCACTAATCCCGTTCCCAGCGCGTCGTTGTTATTGACCACCACAAATCCGGCGCGGGTGCCTGTTGTCCCATTCCAGCTCGTGACACCACCATCTCCGAGTCGGAAAGAGGTGAAGGTGTTGTTGCCTGCGAAGGTGATGGTGGCATCGCCTGCAGTTAGAAGCTGAAATGCACCGCTGATATCACCATTAAGGATAAGATTGTGCTCGGTGTTGTTGGCATCGTTACCGTTGGCAGTAAAGGTGCGGTTACCATTCAGGATGATACCGAAATTGATGGTATCGGTGAGTGTGGTGTTTGCTGGAACGACTGCGGTCGTCGTAAGTCCGCTCGAGAGAGTCACGCTATTGCCTGAGAGGACGAATTCGCCTGAAGTCTCAGCGGTGCTGCCATCGTTGGTGAACTGGATGCCATTGATGGTTGTTCCGTTTGCGAGTGTGTTGTTTGAGGTTGTCTGAATATTGCCGGTGAAAATGAGCGAGCTTCCCGCTGTGGGCGCTATATTTCCCGCCCAGTTATCGGCGGTATTCCAGTTGGTGTCTCCACCTCCTCCGTCCCAGGTGACCTGTGCCTGAAGAGAAATTCCTATCAAAGTCAGACAGGAAGCCAAAGCAAAGACCAGTCGAGGCTGGGGATAGCGAAAATTCATGGGGGCGAAAGAGTAATTGTATCGTCGCCCCCTCCAGAGTAGGGCCGAGAGGTACTAAATCACGCGGCGGGGATGATTAAAGAATAATCCGAATGGAAATTCAAGTGCCTTAGGGTGTTACAACCCATAAAAATTATTTTATCTATCAGAAATAATTCGCCGCTGGGTTTTCTAGGCGGCTACTTGCGTCGCTTCGGTGCCTTCTTTTTGGCGGCTTTTTTTGTGGGAGCCTCAGACACTTTTTCGGGATTGGTTTCTATGGGAGCCTTCCCGGTTATCTCCTCCTGTTCCGCTTTAGATATACGCGAAACGCGGTCAACAGGGTGTCGTGTCAAAATATTACCCTTCGCTCCGCGGCCCTTGATGGCGAGTTCACCGAAGGGGTAGTCAATCAGGAAATTACGCAGCCGAAGATCAGACTTGAGGTGAACCCGAACAACGATATCAGCGTCCTCTTCGGAGTCATGTTCGCTGAGCCAGAGAACACGTGTGCCGGCTTTGCCGGCGGTGAGATCGTAAAGTTTCTCACGAGTGACGCCGGTGACCTGAAAGCGCTTAGCCATGGCACGGCCACCACGGCCGTCGCGATAGATCATGTTATAGAACTTCGGTTCGTCTTTCTTGAAAACACGAGCGATAAGATTGTCTTTTCCAATAAAAACTTTGTCGGCGATTTTAACGACTCGCATGGTGCCGTCGCGTGAAAAAGCAATGATATCATCGAGCCGGGAACACTTCTCGACGGACTCATCGCGCTTCATAGCATAACCGGCGAAACCTTCTTTACGATTGACGTAAAGGGTGTCGTTCGAGACAACCACCTGCTTTGCCGCGATCCGGTCAAAACGGGTCAGCTCGGTACGTCGCCCGCGGTCCTTACCGTATTTTTCCTTGATATTCTGATACCATTTGATGGCGAATTGGGTGAGGCGACGCAAGTGCTTTTTGACCTCAGTAATCTGCTCTTCAAGGCCCTTAATTAGCTCATCGGCTTTGAAGGCATCGTACTTGGAGATCCGCTTGATCTTGATCTCAGTAAGGCGAACGATGTCGTCTTCGGTGACCTCGCGCTTGAGCTGCTTGAGGAATGGCTTTAGACCCTTCCAGATCTCCTCGATGACGGCTTCCCACGTTTCGCATTCCTCGATACGACGGTAGATTCGATTCTCGATGAAGAGCTTTTCAAGGCTGGAGAAGTGCCAACGTTCTTCTAGTTCACCAAGCTTGATCTCAAGCTCCTGCTTGAGTAGAGCGCGTGTCTGTTTGGCGTTGTGTTTGAGAATCTCTGTGACATCGAGGAATTTTGGCTTGTTGTCTTGAATAACACAGGAGTTGGGCGAGATGCTGACCTCGCAGTCGGTAAAGGCATAGAGCGCCTGAAGGGTCTGGTCGGTGTCGACACCAGCAGGCAGAAAGACATGAATTTCGACATTTTCTGCCGTGCAGTCTTCCAGCCGGGAGACGCGGACTTTGCCTTGCTCGTTAGCCTTGAGAATCGAATCGCACAGGCTTGAAGCGGTGGTGCCGAAGGGGACTTCACGAATAACGAGTTGGCGGGCTTTAACTCTTTCGATGCGGGCACGGACCCTGACGCGTCCACCTCTAAGACCGCCGTTGTATTCGGAAACATCAGCAATACCACCCTGTAGAAAGTCGGGGAAGATTTCGAACTCTTCCTTTTTCAACGCAGCAATGCAGGCATCGATTAGCTCATTAAAATTGTGGGGAAGAATTTTGCAGGCCAGACCAACGGCGATTCCCTCAGCGCCATGGGCAAGAACGAGTGGGAACTTTGATGGTAGTGTAACGGGTTCCTTGTTCCGTCCATCGTAACTTGCTGCCCAGGTCGTGGTCTTTGGATTGAAGAATACCTCGTTGGCGAACTTGGAAAGACGAGTCTCGATATAGCGCGAGGCGGCAGCAGAATCTCCGGTCAGGATGTTACCCCAGTTTCCCTGGGTATCGACGACTAGTTCCTTCTGGCCCATGTTGACGAGAGCGTCACCGATCGACTGGTCCCCATGTGGGTGATACTGCATCGTGTGACCAATAATATTGGCCACCTTGTTGAACCGGCCGTCATCTTTTTCCTTGAGTGAGTGGAGGATGCGTCGCTGCACCGGTTTGAGGCCGTCGTCGATGTGCGGGACAGCACGTTCAAGGATGACGTAGCTGGCATAGTCAAGAAACCAGTCAGAATACATCCCCTTGAGGGGCTGCTGAGGCGTCGGAGGGTCGTCAGGCATAACAAGAAAGGAAAAAGAAAATTACGCTGCTTCGTCTTCTTCCCCGACGAGATCGGTTTCGACTTTCAGATTCTTGATTATGAATTCCTGCCGTTGAGGAGTGTTCTTGCCCATGTAGAACGTCAGTAGATCCTCGATTGCTTTTGGCTTGGGCGGCATTTCAACAGGCGACAGACGGATGTTTTCGCTGATGAAAAATTTGAACTCATCGGGTGAGATCTCTCCGAGGCCCTTGAAGCGTGTGATTTCTGGGTTTTTCACTTCTTCAATGGCTTCGAACCGTTCCTCTTCAGTATAGCAGTAGCGAGTCTCCTGTTTGTTGCGGACTCGAAACAGGGGGGTCTCAAGAATATAAAGATGACCTTCGCGAATCAGGTCGGGGAAAAATTGGAGAAAGAAAGTCAACGCAAGCAGTCGGATGTGCATACCGTCGACGTCGGCGTCAGTGGCGAGAACGACTTTGTTGTAACGAAGGTTTTCGATGTCATCTTCGATTCCGAGAGCTGCCTGAAGCAAATTAAACTCCTCGTTCTGGTAAACCACTTTTCGGGTCATACCGAAAGAGTTGAGTGGCTTACCCCGTAGGGAAAAGACTGCCTGGGTATCGACGTTGCGAGCCTTCGTAATCGAGCCACTGGCGGAGTCACCCTCGGTGATAAACAAGGTCGATTCGTTGGCGAGCTTGTGCTTAGAGTTGAGGTGAGCCCGGCAGTCGCGCAGTTTCTTGTTGTGAACCTTAGACTGCTTGGCTCGTTCGCGCGCCAGTTTCTTAATGCCCTTCATCTCCTTGCGTTCGTGCTCGGAGCGCTGGATTTTTTCGATGATTGCTGCGGCGGTGTCCTTGTTGCGGTGCAGATGGTTGTCGAGCTGCAATCCGATGAAGTTACCGATAAAGGTTCGGATCGTTTCTCCGTCCGGAGCTATGTGGGTGGAGCCGAGCTTTGTCTTGGTCTGGGATTCAAACACTGGCTCTTCGACTTTCACACTCACGGTCGCGACGATACCGCCGCGAATATCGGTGGCGTCGTACTGTTTCTTGAGGTGGGTACGAACCGTAGTGACGATAGCCTCCCGAAAGGCGGCTAGATGGGTGCCGCCCATCGTGGTGTGCTGGCCATTGACGAAACTGTAGTATTCCTCCCCACTCTGTTCGGTGTGGGTAAAGGCAACCTCAATATCTTTACCTGATAAATGAACGATAGGGTAGATTGGCTTCTCGCCTCCTTCTAGGTTCTCATTAAGGAGATCGAGTAGACCATTCTTCGATTTGAACTTTTGCCCGTTGAGCGTGAGCGTGAGGCCGGTGTTGAGATAGGCATAATTGCGCAGCATTGTCTCGACGTAACTGAGGTTCCACGAGAAAGCGCCAAAGATCTCTTCGTCAGGTTCGAAAGAGACCATCGTGCCGTTGGGTTCTGTGGTTTTGGCGGCACGTTTCATCTCGTCGGCAATGTGACCTTTGCCGAAGGAGATGCCCTTGGTTTGCTTGTCGCGGAAGGCGGCAATTTCAAAGAAGTCAGAAAGAAAGTTGACTGCCTTGATACCGACCCCATTGAGGCCAACTGACTTCTTGAAAGCCTCGCTGTCGTATTTGGCGCCGGTGTTGATGATGGAGGCGCAGTCCTTTAGCTTGCCCAGCGGAATGCCGCGGCCGTAGTCGCGAACCCGGACGAAACGGTCGTCGATTTCGATATCGATTTGCTTGCCGTTGCCCATCACGAATTCATCGATACAGTTATCGATGACCTCCTTGAGCAAGATGTAAATTCCGTCGTCCTGAGCGCTGCCATCACCGAGCTTTCCGATGTACATGCCCGGTCGAAGACGGATGTGTTCGCGCGGTTCTAGCGAGCGAATGTGTTCTTCAGTGTATTCAGCGGCCATGGAGTGGAAAGGTAAGGGTTCCTCCAGTATTTAGGAAAACTGAAATAAATTCAACCCGAGAATGGCGATGATGGGTTTGAGGTGTGAAGCAAGTGGCATAGGGGGTGAAGTGTGAAGGGAATCGCCGGCGATTCAATCGGCGATAGAATCCGGATTCAGAACTTCGGCAGTTGGGTTAATTCTGAGGCATCACCTCCCGGGCTCACCCAGGAAGCGAGGCGCGCGTTACTCGCTGTTGAGGCAACTAGATCGCCGTCAAAAAACACCCGGATAGCGAAGCCGTGGTAATTTACTTTGGTGCGCTTCCGTTCCTTCTTGGGCACGCCGTCGTGATCATCCGCTTTGTTTTTGTATGAGTTTTCGGCGCGAGTGAAAATATCCAAGTCTCTCGCTTCACCCTGTCGCAATTTCAGAGTGTGTTCGGAGCGGGACATCACGTAATAGTCGCGCTTGCGGTCCGTGATGCCTAGGAGCCAGATCTCCGCTTTAACCTCAGTGGGATGGGAAGATGAGTTGTGGACTCGCGCTCCCACGCGCCAGCGATTTCGATTCATTTTTGAGGGGCTCGCTTCCTTGGTGCCCTGAACGCGAATGTTGGGCGGCATTTTGGCACTGTCGCCGGCTAAGGCGACGGCTTCTTCCCAGATTTTATCCTGCTCTTTTTGAGACTGCCCCAAGGTATTGGCAGCAGGGGCTCCGCGTTTTGCTTCCTCCTTTTTCGCCTGCATTGCCTTGTTGGCGGCAAGGGCATAATCCTGCCGCTCATTCACTAGTTTGGCGAGTTGTTCCTGAAAGGCGACCTCACGATGATCGGGTTCTTTGACCTTGGTTCGTTTCTTGGAATCAGGGATGAGGCGAAGGTTGGCGAGTTGATTGGATCCCGGTGGGTAGGCCTCGCCGGGGATGATCAATTCAAAAACGACGCGACTGCCCTCATGGCGTCCTTTGTAAATTCGTTCTCCAAATTTTCCGTCCTTATCGAATAAACCCATGGCTGAAGCTTCACTCCAGGCATTGATGACGGCCCGTGAAACCATGAGTCTTTCCCAAGGACCAACGTCTGGCCGAAATTCAAATGCTTTGTCGAGGAGGCTCTCGGGGCCAGGACCGTTGCCGCGGTAGGAGGAATGAGCCATTTCGATGGCGGTGATCATGCGCAGGGAGAGTTTCTCCGTGTCCGCTGGATTAAATTTGTCGGTCGGGCGAGATGGAACAAGGCAGCGGGCTAGGGCCTTGGCAGCCGGATCTAATTTCGGGGCCGAATGAACACTAACGGAGCTGATTAGAGCGATGAACAGGATCAGTAAAACAGAAAGGGAAACGTTAAATTTCATGGGAGCTCTGGGGTAAAATAGCGAATCTTCAAAAATTACGGATTACCGGTATGACATAGTTTTTTACTTGCTAATACCAGCTAATACCGGTTTGGAGACTGTATGCGTCCTTGGCTTGCCCTCTTCTCGATCGTCTTGATGGCCACCTCTCAGGCAGAGGAACGGCCTAATCTTCTCTTCATTTTTCTGGATGACTATGGATGGAAAGACACCTCCTTCATGGGGTCGGACTTCTACGAAACGCCAAACATTGATGCTCTCGCTGAAGGTGGGATGATCTTTACCAATGCTTACTCTGCATCGGCAAACTGCGCGCCGGCTCGTGCCTGTCTCTTGAGCGGGCAATACACACCTCGACATGAAGTCTACAACGTCGGCACGGGGCCGCGCGGTAATGCGAAGCACCGGCGGCTCAACCACATTCGGGGTGTGGAGACTCTCGACCCTGAAATCACGACGTGGGCAGAGGCATTGCAATCGGCTGGATACCGCACGGCGACGATGGGAAAATGGCACCTTAGTGATGATCCGATTCCTTATGGTTTTGATGTTAATGTGGGCGGAACTCACTCAGGAAGCCCACCGAAAGGTTATTATGCTCCTCATCCTATAGCACCGGGTCTTGGGGAAGTGCCTGATGACGAGTATTTGACGAAGACGATCAGCCTGCGGGCAGTCGATTTTATTGAAGAGAACGCCGAAAATCCGTGGTTGCTTTATTTAAGTCTTTTCGCGGTTCATACACCGCTCGATGCCAATAAGGAATATAAGGCCAAATACGAAGCTAAAGAGCCGGGCAAACTTCATAACGATGTCGCCATGGCCACGATGATCGAATCTGTCGACCAGGGCGTGGGACGTATTGTCAAATCTCTTAAAGAGTCGGGTATTCGGGACAAGACCATTATCGTATTTTTCTCTGATAACGGAGGTTATGGTCCGGCTACTGATATGGCTCCGTTGAAGGGCTACAAGGGGACTTACTACGAAGGAGGGATTCGTGTTCCATTTTTTGTGAACTGGCCCGGTGTTGTGAAGGGTGGCCAAGTAAATGATACCCCGATCATTGGGGTTGATCTCTACCCAACCTTTTGTGATATGTTAGGCACTGATTTACCTAATCAGGAACTCGACGGGATAAGCCTCGTTCCGATGTTGAAGGGCGCGAAGGCGGAACCACGTTCAATCTATTGGCACTTCCCCGCTTACTTGCAGAGTTACGGAACCCATCACTTTGAGCAGCGTGATCCGCTGTTTCGATCACGTCCCTGTTCGGTAGTCCGTCGCGGCGATTGGAAGTTGATGCAATTTTTTGAGAGCGGTGATTTGGAGCTTTACAATTTGGCCGAGGACATCGGTGAGCTCGAAGACCTCAGTGAATCAAATCCTGAAAAGGTCGAGGAGCTCAAGAGGGATCTCGAGAATTGGCGCGAAGCAATCGGAGCCCCGGTTCCGGATGAAGGCAATCCTGCTTTTGATGCCGAAGTGGAAGCTGAGGCTATCAAGAAAGCGTTTGCGAGTGCCGCCAAGAAACGCGAGAAGAAGCGGTAGGTTATTGTGACTGCAGTGGTCTGCTAATTCGCCGCCAAAGCGGGTCGAGAGTGAGTGCGATATATTGAGCTGCCACGTCTAGGTTGGCAGTCTCTTCGAACTCGGTTAAGACGTCTGCTGCTGCGTAAAGTGCAACCAACTCCTCGTCCGACATTTCGATCGCATCGATGCGCCCGCGAATGACTGAGGGGCTGAATCCAAAACTGGAGAACAGGCTAGGGTCAAATGAATCAGATGGGTGAGAGAAAGAGGTGATCTTCTCCTGCCTGTTTGAAGAGAGCGACTGCTGTAGCAAGTTATTCCAGAAGTAAACATTCCGGGGCGACTCAAAGCCAATGAGAACGGATTGCCCGTTAACCTTCCAGCGCAGGCAGGTAGTTCGGCTGCTAGGGTAGCGCTCCTCAGTCTGGCTGAGACCAAGGTGTCCGTCTCCCATTTTTTGAAGCAAACCTTCGACTTTAGAGAGTTCAAGTTTGATTGGCTGTTGGCTAAGAATTTCGCGTTCTTTTTCCTTAATACGCGCTTCAATTTCGGCCTTGCTAATAGGGATGTCTTTGGCTTTCGCTGCCTCACTGTAAAGGAGCGATTTGTTCGGTTCCCAAGCTAAGGAAGGTAGCATATTCACGACGTCAGAGGAGGCCCCTGTTTCTGCCGCTGGCGATCTTGATTTGCCTCCCTTGGTCGGTGTGATATTGAGATCTCCCACCTGAAAAGAGGTGGAGGGTTCCGGTAGGTCTTCCCGCTCCGGTAATTCAATTTTCGGCCGTTCTGCTGATTCGCTGAAGACTGTTTTCCCCGAATTGCGAATGTCATTAATGACGGAATCAATTCCAGTAAGAGGTTCGCTAGTTTCCTTTGGCGTCGTGGGAGCGAAGAACGAGTTCTCAGACAGCAAGGGGGCTGCCTCTTTTTCCGCTAATATCGTTGGCCGGAAGGAGGGATTTAGAATCGCTTCCAGCCCCGGGAGAAGAGACTTTGGTAGAGGGTCTGCCGGCTGGGTTCTGCCTCCTTCCGATGCTTCATCTTTTTCCAGAACTGATGGCCGAGAGACAGGCAGGCCTTTCTGCGGTATTTCGAAAAAGTCGGCCTTATCGATAAGTTCAGATATTGATTTTTCTTCGCCCTTGCCGGTTCCTTCCCTCTCGTGAGATAGGTATCTTGTGGCGTCACTTTCCCAAAGCTGGTTAGCTTGTCGCAGGACGATTCGGGGTGAAAGCGTCGTCTCTGAGTCGATCCAGAGATGATCATTTTTCAGTTTTTCGATAAATTGATCAGCCGCGGACTGAATCATGGGTGTACGGTTGAGGCGCAGCATTATCAATTCGGAAGCCGCCTCGGGAGTGATAGGGTAAAGTTTTTGTGGCTCGCCGGTAAGTCGGTCTTTCCAGGCAGAGGGTAGGCGGTTTTCAAAAACTGATTCCCATATATCCTCATTGATCGACAGAAACGTGACAGAGCGTGGCACGGTTTCGCGGATTCCGGTGATGATGCCGGCTATCTCCATACCGGCAGATTCCGACTGAAAAAAGCCGTCGAGGCCATCGGCGATGATCAGCACGGGGCGATAGAATGAGGCAAGTCGCAACCATTGGAGGAGGCGTTCACGGGCTTCTCCGTTAGTGAGGCCACGCAGTGGTTCGAGCGCGGCTTCTCCGCGCCAGTGGAAATCAATGATGAGGCGAGCCCAGAAACCGAGTTCGCTGGGCGTTAGGCCAAGCGTTTCCAGAAATTTGGCAGAGACCTCATGGCTCAGGCTGCGTGAGTGCGAGTCGGTCCAACCTAGAATGGAGGAGGAGGAATCACTGCAGAAAAGGCTGACAAAATTCTCCTTCAAGTTTGCCTCCGTTTCCGGGCAGTTTAGTGAGTTGCCCGCTTCGAGGTGCTGGATGGCCAACTGGGCGAGGAGATGACGACCAGTTTCCGCAAGGAGCGAGGTGTGCTCGAATCGGGAGCAAGTGACGTGGGAAAACTGGCGGATGATGGCGCCAAGCACGACTGGCCAGGCTACCGCACGCGAGGGATCGAGTGGAAGTGAGACGGAGGTAGAGGCGGTCTTGAGGTGGTCGCGAAGGCGGGCTGCGAGATGGGACTTGCCGAATCCAGCTTCCGGAGCCGTAACGAGGATGGTTCGTCCCAGTTTATCGTCAGGAGTTTTGTTCTCCGCGCAAATACCCAGACTTTCAAACGCTTCAATAACTCGATTGAAGGTTTGAGCGTGGATCTGCGAAACTCCGGGCAGATTATCGGAGTGATCGACGAAGAGGTCGTCGGAAAAAGGATTGATTACGCCCGGATCCATGAATGTTGGGGAAGGAGAGGGCCCGCCTCCCAGCAAAATACGGTATCTAGTCAAATTCTCAGATAAAACACTTAAATACGCAAGTTTTTATAAATACGAGAAGATTGACGATTTCCGCCTGCTTCCCATGCACAGCCAGCGATAAGCCGCACACATTTAGTCTTAGGCGCAATTTTGTCTAGATTTGTTCTTGAGGATGTCGGCCCGTTTGTTAAGAAACGCACTTTGCCTGGGCCTTGTGGCACCAGAAATCTAATACTTAAAAATTACTCTATGAACATTAAACAAGATGGAATCGCTCCGAATGCCGGTCGACTGCTTTGGGCTGGTTTTACAGCGATTCTTGCTGCTGGTGTAGGATTCGGTGTCCGAGGTGGGATCTTCGCAAACTGGGCCTCTGAATTTGGCTTTACCGGTGCCCAACTGGGTTCCATTGGTGCAGCTGGACTGCTTGGTTTTTGCCCCGGAATTATTCTCGGTGGTTTGGTTGTCGACAAACTCGGATACGGGAAGCTGGTATTTGCTGCTTTCCTCTTCCACGTTCTTTCTGCATTCATCACGTTTGGTGCTGTTAGCGGACAGCCTCAGGACACCGCTTTCCAGTTCCTCTTTTGGGGTACTTTCACTTTCGCAATTGCGAATGGTGTGCTCGAGGCGGTCTCGAACCCGCTTGTGGCGACACTCTTTCCGAATAACCGGACTCATTATCTCAACATCCTTCACGCCAGTTGGCCGCTCGGACTCGTCTTCGGTGGTCTGATTGGTTGGACGATGGGAGACCTCAACTGGAAGATTCAACTCGCTCTTTTCCTTATCCCGACTGTTGTCTACGGCGTCATGTTCATGGGCCAGAAGATGCCTAAATCTGAGGCTTCCGAAAAAGGTCTCAGCTTCGGTGAAATGATGAAAGACGTTGGCATCCTCGGTGGACTTGTTGTCTGCCTTCTTATCGGAATGTTCGTAAACTTCGCAGGTGGCGTTTTTACCCCGGACTTTCCAAGCTGGATCGGTTGGGCGATTTGTATCGCCTCCGTCGCTGGTATCGCTTACATAACGAAATTTTCCATCGGCGCACTGTTGCTGTTTGTTCTCTTTATCACGCACGCTCTTATTGGCGCGGTGGAGTTGGGAACGGATGGTTGGATTCAGAATATTACCGGCAACATTCTCACTGCCGAACAAGGCAAGATCCTGTTTGTGTTCACTTCGTTAATTATGTTTGGTCTGCGTTTTTGCGCCGACTTTATTGAGAACAAGCTTGGGCTTTCCCCGATTGGTTTGCTTTTTGTCTGTTCTATCTTTGCCGTGGTTGGATTGTTCCTTGCGAGCAATATCACCAGCTTCGGAATCGCCTTCCTAGCACTGGCGGTCTATGCAATTGGTAAGACTTTCTTCTGGCCGACCATGTTGGCTGTGGTTGGCGACCGTTTTCCGAAATCGGGTGCGGTGGCGATGTCGCTGATGGGTGGTATTGGAATGATGTCTGCCGGTTTAATTGGTTCCGTTGGTCTTGGATTCGCAAAGGACAAGTTTTCTTCTGAAGGCCTCGAGGCTAAAGATCCGGCAGCTTATGCTGAGTATAAAGCCGTCGACGAAGAGGGGAACGATGTGCGCAGCTCCTTCCTCTTCCTTGAGAGTGGTGCTCTTGATGGAAAGAAGATGGGCGAGATCAAAACGAAACAGGACGCTGGTGAAGACTTGACCGAAGCCGAAACCGCGGCATCGGAAGCTAGTATTGAGGGTGATCGTAAGACCCTTCGAGCGGATGCGTTCATCCCGGCGGCCATGGCGGTGATTTATCTCCTCCTCCTTCTCTACTTCAAGGCGAAGGGTGGCTATCGTCCAGTGAAGATCGAGGACGCTTGATCGAGGTTCTATTTCTCGAAGTTTTCAAACGAAGGCATCCTGGAAACAGGATGCCTTTTTTGTGAATGGCGGCCCTGCTATTTGAGGCTTCTCAATCCGGGCAATGGTTGGCATACTGATCGTGGCTCGAATTCAGGGTGTCGGTTGGTTGAAAGCCGATCATTATTAGGCCGGTTGATTTGGATAACTTCTCCACAATGAAAATCGTTCGATTATCGATCCTGTTCGTCTTCTGGCTAATCGCTCCGGCAGGGAGTTTTTCCGAGGAGACGATCAAAAAAGAAATCGACGTTGGCTTTGCCCCGATGGGGCTAATCAAGCCTGTCCTCAAGCAGGCGCTTTCTCCTGACGGTAGGTTTGTGATGCTCCCCGGGAAGGGCAGTATCATGGTGATCGATATACCGGAGGGCATCCTCGCTGCCGAGACCGCTCTGGCACAGGCTGAGTTTACAAAGGTCGATGTGGCTCTGAATTTTGAATTTGTGACAGGTCTACCGCCACGTTATTCCAAGATAGTGGTGGGGAAGGAGGTTCCTTTCCCGGTTGCATACAATGCGCCGACTATTTTCGTTGGGCCGAATGGTGCCGTCACTGTCATACCTTCGACTCCGACGCGCTTTGAAACCCGCAACATTGGAGTGACCAGTGAAACAGTTTCTTCGATTAATCCCGATGGATCGATCAATCTCGAAGTCAATACCGAGACGACCGAGTTTGAAAGATTCATCAATTATGGTTCAGCTATTCTCCCGGCTGGAACAGTTGGGACTGTTCCTATCGGCGATTCGGTGAGCGATCCGGGATTTTTTGGGCCATTCATTAATTCAGGCGATATTCTCGTGCCGATCATTTCGACAACGCGGATTTCTACGTCGGTTGTCATTAAGCCATCGGTGAGCCTTGGTGTGGTCCACCTGAATATGATGCCAAGATTTACGATTGAGAATCCTGATCCGGGTGGGCAGTCACCGAGGAAGCCCGTCGAGATCGATATGCGCGAATTTCGCACCGTCGTGGAGGTCCCCAATGGTGAAGTGGCCCGGGTTTATGGATTTACCGGAGCAAGCGATGAGTTTAACCGTCATTTTCTGGGAGCGAAGGATCCAGATGGTCTTGGGCTTGCTGCGATCGCAGTTAAGGCGTCGATCAAGCCACCAGGAACAGCGGCTTCTCTCGATGATAGCCCTGAAACCATTGCCACTTCCCACACTGAGTTAGAAGCGGCGGAGCCAGCGAACGAAGACGCGCAAACTCTGGAAGAGACCTTTGAACCCCAAAATTAGCGGTCCCCCTTTTCTGGCATGATGGCGCAGGCACCTTTGCACCCGAAAATTTTGCTGAAGAAATGCCTATTGCGTGAAACAAAGGCATATAATTTTTCGGCAATCCAGATGACACCTGGCAACCAGAGGAAAAACCCAACCGGTGTGAGCAGAGGAATCCGAGTGGACAGGAACCTGATGGCGCGCGCGCCGCGATGGATTTTGTCTTCGGGGGTAATGCAGTGAATTGCCTCGAGTAAATCTTCCCGAGTGATGTCGGGAGCGATTTCCCCGGTTCGGGGATCTTTGAGAGGGATCATCTCAACGCAATGGAACCAGTCGAGCCATCCAAGAGTTCGGCTTTGGAAGGTGCACATGGGACAATCGCTGTCAAAAAGGAGAACATGTTTTTCGCGTTTCATGGAAGGAATTTTCAGTCGGAGTCTTTCTGTCGCTGCTGATCAATGCGTGACTGTAATATGGCTCGCGCCTCGTCGGCGATGGAAAGCGAAGAAGGTGGTTGTTCGGAAGCGTCCTCTTCATTTACGATCAAGTCCCAACGATCGTTGCATCCTGAGCAGCGATAGGCGACATAGTCCCCGATGGCCCATCCATCCTCAGGAGGATAGGTGAGCCGATAGGCTGGTTGCCCGCAGTCCACGCATGTGATTTTTTT
>DCQY01000131.1 GCA_002323995.1 Akkermansiaceae bacterium UBA1506
ATCAGCGGCAATGCGAAAGCCCGTAAAAAAGTTCCTTTCCTCTGCCGACTCACTGTACCGGCGAACAATTAGCTCAAAATTTGACTTGGTGACAAAAGAGGCTCCACGTTTCGATGGAACTCGCTTGTCCGGTGACTCAGGGTGAGCCCCCCAAGTCGCCGTCCACTCACTGACGTTACCGGCAAGGTCGACGACTCCGTAACGACTTTCATCGTCCTGCATAGCGTCAACAGGATTCCAGCATTTGAATCCATCAATATCCCCAGCACCGGCAACCTCAGAGGGATCGTAATCTAGGCCGCTATTGAACTTTTCCGGCACCATTTCGTCTCCCCAGGGGAACCTATTACCCGAGCGGCCACGAGCCGCTTTTTCCCACTCCTGTTCGGTGGGAAGACGACCACCCCGCCATGTGGAGTAGGCATTAGCATCCCACCAATCGACGCCTGTAATTGGGCAGTTCATATCAATTTTTCCACCCAAAAACCTACCGCCTCTCCTAGCTGCTGTGAGAACTTCAGACCAACGTTCGGGCTCATATGAGGTCTTATCCTCAGGCTGCTCAGCATGCCGAATTTTTTCCAGCTTGTCAGGGAAGGCTGCCAGATCTTCGAGGAACTTTTCGTATTCCCCAATAGTGACTTCATACTGACCAATCCAGAACTCTGATAAATTGACCTCATCACTGTCTTGGAAAGCAAACTCACCGGCAGGTATTGCTGTGAACGACTCGAGATCTCGAGCTTCAGGCTTGGAACCAAATGTAAGGAAGACAATTACAGCCGCTGCAATAACTAGACTGATAATAACACCACTAGTGATCGCCGTCTGGTTACTTTTCTGCTCAGTCATCTTCGCTAACTCAGCCGCACTTAGCCCTTCGTTAGGATCAACCGGAGAGAGTGAGCGTTTCAGGCCATCGATTGTGTTTACCGCATCAATACGATCCGCGCCCATCCGATCCACCAAGGAAACAAGGTCGGGATCAGCTCCGGACTTTCTCATAAACGGAGCCACCGCATTGGCGAGAAACTCCATCTGACGACGCTCTTCCTCGACCGAAAGAGGTGCTCCACGACCGCGGACAGGATTGGCGATCCGTGGCTCCCCACTCTTCAACAAAAGAATACTCTGAGCCGTAATGAGGCGATGAGACATATCCTGATCTCGGAGGTAGATCAGAGCATCCCCGACTGATTCAAGAATTTTCCAAAGAGTGGCCTCCTCCAGATCACTTCGGCGTCGCTCTAGGTCACTCAGACTCGGTGCATCGACCAGTTCGAGGGTGTAAAAGTTCACTCCCAGTTCCTGGTCACACTCATACACCAAAGAAATCGCTGGGTGATTCACCGAAGCCCGAGCACTGGCTTCATTCACAAATCCTTGCACCCACGTGATATCGCGACGGTGCTTCCTGTAGAGCGTCTTCAGGGCAACTCGGCGCCCAATCGAAGTTTGCTCCGCTTCATACAGGGCAAAGTCAGCATCTCTCTGGATTTCGCGAAGCAACTTGTAATCGCCCAACCGCGTTCCCACAGGCAGCGCATCCTCGGGTAACTGCACCGGAGCTGTCTCCAACCGAGGCAGAGAATCTGAAGAAGGGTCACCACTCGAACCTGTATTAATCTCCGCAGGAGGCGAACTGACCGGATCACCTGCTCCAATGACTGGTTCCGCGTGAGGCTCATCCTCTGCAGAAGTCTCAACACCTGTAACGACTGCCGCATCAAACCACTCTGCGAGGACACCAAGGTTCACCGGTTTGAGGAACAATCGCTCGTGGTCATGTATCCGCGGATAAAATTCTGTCATGTCCTCACGACTGGAATAGGCGCTTGGAAAAAGGCCCACCTTACTTTGAAGGTGATCGCGCAGATCGAATATCTCGCCGCCGGTATCAATCGAAATACCGGCAATCATGATACTTATTTCGCCAGTTTCACGGATCTTTTCACGAGCTTCAGCAGCATCAACAGCTTCGATGAGAGTGACCGACCGAGCAACAAGAGTAGAACGAATATCGGCACGATCCTCTTCAGAAGGATCGATCAGGAGGACAATTCTTTCGTTCTGCATAAAAAATTCCTAAAAACTCGGTTTGTCGGGAAAGAGAGAATTCTCAGGACCGAAGGTCTCGGGAGCAGCATAGGAATCTGCTGCGCCTTGCTCAATTGTCACCTGAGAAATATCTTCGGGTCTCACTACCCTATCCTGAAGCCGATCTCGATAATAAAGTTCAATGGCGTATCCATAATACCTGCGATCCCCCTGTTCCTGCTTTTGATCCTCAGTAAATACCGGTTGATCGTAATTAACGATAATTTCTTCACGCCCATTTGTCTGCCAATCGTAGGGTTCCGTTGGATAGAGATACGAGGTGTCCGCGGTGGATGCATCAATACGTTCCCCGTTAATCCGATCATAAAAGTAAACCAACAGGGAGAGCTGTTCGCCGACTGGGTTTAGCTCGGGCTTCGAATCAATCACGATCCGCAGCGACACTCGCTGGCCCTCAGCCACCGGGGATGATTCCTCAACCTTAACTTCGCCAATACTCATAATCTGTCCAACAGACTCAGCAGGAGCTGAAAACCCACCGGCTAAATGTTGTTGAGCGATGATTGAATAATCTCCCGCGCGAGTTGGGCTCATTTCGATCAGCTTTTGCCAATAAAAATTGGCCTTGAGATCCTGCCTCATCTGACTCAGCGTTGCCGCCATTTCCGCGATAACCCTGGGATGATCCGGCAGCGCCTCTTCGGCTCGCCTCAACGCTTGAATAGCACCTGCCGTATTGCCTTCAACACGCAATTCTTCCCCAGTCGAGACGAGCCGTTTTAAGATCGGGTCTTCAATTCTCTCGGCAGTATATTTTGCATTAGCTAGAGCCTCAGAAAGGCTCGGTGTGAATCTCTCTGAACTTGAAGCGGCCTTATTGTTGAGCAGTCTTGCACCCTCTATGTTGGTTAGAAGTTCACCGCCTACCCCTCGGAGGGGCGAATTTAAAGGTTGAGACTCGAACTTCTGCTGTTCGATCGCTGCTGCGATTTCCGCCGGAATTGCACGGACAATCGGCGCAGATATGTCGGTGACCGGAGAGGCTTCTTTAGCAGTGATCGCATTCGGGCCACCCGCCAGAGTGGTGCCGCCAGACGCGCTGCCCGACTCAATAAAAACTGCCCAAAAAATAGCCAACAGCTGGATTAAAGCAATTGAGCCAACCACCCACATAGCAGTGTGAAATGTCCGGCCATAATCCGGCCGATTGGATAACATTTTCTCTGCCATAACCTCATCAGCAGCTCAAAACAGAAGTGTTCAGATATTTCTGAGAGCATGCCTCGCTGGCTTCGAAGATAGCCAACGGTTACGGATTTTCAAGAACGCGGGACCTCCTTGATTACGGGAATTAAGAGTTTATGAAAATAAATTTCACAAACGACCCTTTCATCGGCATGACACACCTGGTGGTCAATTAGATTTTTCAGCCCCGCTGCCCTGCTCCTTATGCCGAAGATCAATTGACATAGGCGACCATTCTTCGAACAACATCCAGACCAGAAGCAATCAGATCTCTTCTATCGAGCTAATCTTTGAAAGATCAATTGTCAGCAACGAGCCTAATTTACCCGCCGATTTGGAGCCACGGCTACCCCTTTGGTCCCTTGTATTTACCCCTCATGAAACCTCATCGAGGATCAGGGAGATCCAAATAATGATAACCGCCCCCCAGAGTAAAATCCACGCGGACGAAAGAAGTAATGCCAGCCACCAGCGGAGAGGGCTCCGCGGAGCAAATGTCTGACTTCCTTTGCGGTATCGAAGAAGCAGGAACAACGCGACAGGAGCGGTGAAAAATGAAAAAGGGGCGAGCCAAGTTACCAAAGCGAGCGCGAGATTGTCATGGAGCTTGGCCTGAGCCACGAACGAAGCGCTCTTTTTTTCTTCCCTGAGCTGATAAAGGCAAGGAAGACAATAATCGCGATCGCCCCAATTGACGGACGCCCTTAAAGACATGAGGCAACCGCATTCGTCACACACTTTTTCTGCTTTTAGCTCCCCATGAAACGAGCAAATCGCCTCATCTTCTGAAGCGATCCGATCGTTTATCATCTCCGGTTCTTCGCGGAAAAATCTCGGAAAAACAGCCATGCTGATTTGACTGCTACAAACTGGACACTTCTCTTCAACACGATCGACCGAACGACTCACATTAAGCCTAGCGCGGCAGGTTGGGCACTGCAGGGAAACATCAGCATTCAAACTGTCAGTATTCATCTTCTCCGTCACTTCTTGATCACCCTCGTTCCCACGAACCGGTCATGTAGCGCACGTTTCTCCTCATCAAAAGCCGCCATCCAGTAGACGCCAGAGCACAGCACGAGAAGCCCCACAAAAACAAATATCCCAACCAAAACTGACATGACCATCATAGCCGCCGCATCAGATTGAGAGGATGCTGCTCCGATCGCAGTAATGACCACCCCAAAACCAATCATAGAAGGTGCCCAGACAATCACGTTGTTGAGTGGTTTTTTCGCAAGCCAACGCAGGAACGACTTTTTGTAAGTAATTCGTGATCCATCGGGGTTAACCACCTTTGCCCCAATGATCATTTTACCTAAAGTTGCCTGGTATTTACCCACCATCCATGTCTCATAAAAAACACTGAAGGCTAGATTTGCAAGACCTCCGACTCCAGCAGTGATGATCATTCCGATCGATTCTTCCAAATCCATATCGCCAGATTCGAGCGAAGTGCCTACCGCAGCAGCAGCGACATAGTAGGGAATCATGAAAATATATGAGGGGAGAATTTTCACGAGGTAATCGAGAGACGAGGAGAGCGTCCTCCACCAGAATCCAACAAAGGACAATGGATTATCAGTTGCGTCTTCGATATCGACGGTTCCTTGCTCCATCATCTGCTGGACGAATTCGTCTTTAAATTCCAGCCCAACCAACGCTTTACCGTAGGGGATTAATTCTTCCGAAGTAAATACCTGCCCCGAGTAGGCACAAACCCCGATACTGGTCGGCTCCCCCTCTTCATTGGGGCCGAAGACCGATCCCGCAACGGTGCCGAACGGCACCCATTCATCGAGTCCGTCTTTCCATACCAGCGAACTGGCCAGGATTTCACGTTCACGATTCAGTCTCAACAAAACCTCTTCACTTACGGGCCCCTGCTGAGCTGCGCCTGAATCCGTGTAGAACCACTTCGCCATTTCGATGCGCGTCTTGGATGAATGAAATCTAGTTTGAAGTCAAAAACATTCGAGCGATTTCACCCACCTTGAACCGGTGGCATAAGAGCCAACTCGTCTCCATCCCCAAGGAGCTCATTCCGATCAGCAAACTCACCATTAATCGCTATGAGAAGTTTTGTGTTCCACGATTCAATTCGCGGATAGTCGTGATAAACCTGCCGGAGTATATCGGACACTTGGGTTTCGCCGCAACTCATCGAGATCTCTACCTCCTCAACGCCGGCTAGTTCGCGTAAAACGGAAAAAAAAATTACTCGGACCATTTGATACTAATCTTTAAATGTATTCCTCTTTCAAAACTCCAATCACGGGAAGGTTCCGATAAAGCCCCCGATAATCGAGCCCATACCCCACCACGAACTCATCCCCCACATTGAAACCGACGTAATCTGCCTCCACATCGACTGTCCGCTCAATTTCCTTGGACAGCAAAACTGCTGTCTTCACTGATCGGGGAGCGCACTCCTGCGCGAGTTTCTGCTTAACCGCCGACATCGTGCGTCCAGAATCAAGTATGTCATCAAGTATCATAACATCCCGCCCCTCGACCTCAGGCATCCGACTCTGGTGAAAAGTCACTGTCCCACTGCTCGATGTCCCGCCATGGTAACTTGCTACGGAAATTGACTCCAACTGCAGAGGAAGCTGGATCTCGCGAATTAGGTCAGCCATAAAGACTGCGCTACCCTGCATGACCGCGATAATGGTGAGGCTATCACCACGGTATTCGTCCGTAATTTTTGTTCCCATTTCAGCGACTCGTTCACGAATACACGTTTCATCAAACAAGACCCGTTTGAGATGGGAATGCTGATAAGAAGAGCCTGATTTCATTGACCCAGCAGACATCGAAGGGTGGTTGGATTCAACCGAATTCTCAAATTCAACAAGCGGTCAGCCTCATTCATGAAACCGGTTGCACACCCTTATTAAGAGGGCCTTGTTGATTCGCGGGCATCATGGATCCGTTTTTGTTCGTATCACCAAATCGATGAGCGACTCTGCTAACCCCTCTCTGGAAGAATTAAGGTGGGACTATCACGCCAACACTCTACGGCGAAAGGATCTCGCCGCAGATCCACTTCACCAATTTAAAAAATGGTTCGCTGATGCTCTCGCCGCCGAAATTAGGGAGCCCAACGCGATGACATTGAGCACGATTGGACTCGATGGTTACCCAACCGCCCGCACCGTTCTAATGAAAGATTACACGGATGACGGAGTCACCTTCTTCACCAACTATGAGAGTCGCAAAGGTCGCGAATTGGAGGCTAATCCTGTCGCTTCGGTTTTGTTCTTCTGGAAAGACCTCGAACGGCAGGCCTTGATTCGCGGAAAAATTAAGCGACTTGCAGCCGAGGAATCGACGCGCTATTTCCAGTCTCGCCCCTACGCCTCACGCATTGGTGCATGGGCTTCAAAGCAGAGTGAAGAGATCCCCAATCGAGGGTGGCTCGATGAAAGGGTCGAAAAGTTTGAGACTGAGTTTCCCGACTCCGGTTCTGAGGAGAGCGTACCCCGTCCCAAATTTTGGGGTGGCTATCTACTGGTTCCGGAATTCGTCGAATTCTGGCAGGGGCAACCCGGTCGCAAACATGACCGTTTCGAATACAGCAAGGATGAAGGCGAATGGTCGGCGCGCCGTCTTAGTCCTTAATCTAAGATATAGGGATACAAAAACGCCCCCGGCGAGAAACCGGGGGCGCTGCTAAAATCGCTTAGAATTGGGAATGCCTTTTATTCTCGAAATGCTTGATGATTGCGTTTCGCTCGTTTGAGGAATTCCAACAGAGAAGCTTACCGGGAGGAAAGAAACTCGCGAAGTTGCGAATAAATGGGCTGGATGGCCTCTTCTTCACCTTTTTCCTGAGCTTCCATCACCTCAGTGATACTTTCGGCAATAGAATTGCGGAGGCGGGTCACCATCTCGATGCCTTTGCGGGTGATCTGAACCATAACCTTGCGGCGATCGTCAGCAGCGTGAAGACGTTGAACGTATCCCAGCTTTTCGAGGCGATCGACCAGGCCTGTAGCGGCTGCAGTCGAGTGACCCATTTTTTTGGAAATATCGGTCATCGTGAGGTAGTCCTCGTTGGCCAGATATCCCAGGAGGAAAAATTGTGCGTATGAAACGTTTCCTTCGTTTAGCTCTTTGGAAAGGTCGAGCAAGAAGGAACGTTGCGCGAACATGATGAAGTCCGCCAAGCGATCGGCGTTCTGATCGGAATTTTGATCAACTTCAGTATTGGTATTCTCTGATATTTGCATGGTTTTATCTCCTAGCGATTTTAGTTTTTATGAAAACAGGCAATAATTTAAACACTTCCGAAAGCCTAATGCAACCTTTTTATTAGATTTTTCATAATTATTATACAAATTAACCCTTTCGGCTGCTAAATTTTTAAAAACATACCGCATGTCTCCTAATTTCGCAAACTCAAATTGTAAATTTGCATTAATTTTCAAATCTGAGAAGCAGTCACCCCGAGATAGCTTACCACTATTTATTAACCTCCAACGAACATAAACAGCTGACTCAGGTTTCCTTTTAGAAGAACCCGAGACATCAAGACTCGACACTGAATTCCACTCTCGATAACCTCCCCCATCCCATATGAGATTTGTCCTCACAGATGAGTTCTGGGCGCTTGACGCTTTGACCCCAGCCGAATGGCATCTCGTTTCTGAGCTTCCGGCAGCCTCAAATGGCGAATCGTTCTCCTCTTCTACCCGCGAACGACTCTTTCCCTCCCTTTTCTCTCCGGAAACCCTCCTCAACGAGGACACCCAGTCACATCTCGAAGACTGGGAAGAGTTTGTTAAACCTGATTTAAAAGAGTCTTTTGATGACGCTCGCAACCAAATCTCGCAGGACATCGCCAAGGTCGAAACCTTTGATGTGGAAGAAGTGCCTGAACCGGATCCAGCTAAAACAGATGAGACAATTTCCCAACTGAAACGCCTTCGGGTCCCCCTCGATCACACGGAATCCTGGTATAGTGTCCTAAATCAGGCAAGAATCCTGATGAACGAGGAATTTGATCTCGCTCAGTCAGATGATCGCCTGCTCCTCCAGTCTCAAAGCGAAGAAAATGTTGATCAAGAGCGACTCATCTTGCTCGCCCAATATGAGCTCTACTCGGTCATTCAGAGTATCCTCGTTGAAAACGTGATGAACTAAACATCTTATCATTACTGAGAAATGTCAGCCTCAACCCTCACTACCCAAAACTTCACGTGGCATATCGCTAGCGGCCTAGCACCTTCCCTTCGAGACTCATCACAATTTGAAGGGCTCCTCCTGGCAGCCCGCGACGTCCGTCGCAATGCCTATGCACCCTATTCTAACTTTCTAGTTGGGTCGGCTGTTTTAATGGACGGAAACCTTTATCGCGGGTGCAACGTGGAAAATGCCAGCTACGGGGCTACTATCTGCGCCGAGAGATCTGCAATTTTTGCGGGGATCGCTGACGGAGGGCGTTCCATTGCGGCGCTGGCCTTAACGACGGGTCCCCAGAGCGGCACCCCGATCAATCAAAGAACACCCTGTGGTATTTGCCGACAAGTCATCGCTGAATTCGCCGAGGCGGATACTCCCATTCTTATTGACGCAGGAGAAGGAGCCAGCTACGCAGGAGAAATCGTGAGCCTCGAACAGCTCCTGCCGTGGCGCTTCAAACTCTAATTCTCCCCAGTCTGTTCTCGGTCGACTTCTTGCGAGGATCCTTCGCTGCCGAGGACTGTAAATCAGCGCCCCCCCAGCCGCAGCCCCTGCGGGATAAATCGCGAACCTCCGAGGTGGAGACGGCATCAGCTCTAAAATGCTCAAGAACGGAAAAACTCCCGCCGGTAAGCCCCACAAAGGCCTCTTGACTGCGTGATTAATCTCTAGATGCAAATCGGAGTCAGCTAGAATTCGGCCGAACCGGGTGTTCTCGGAAAAGGGATCACATCCCTGATGTTATGAACTCCGGTGACAAACATGAGAAGTCGCTCAAAGCCCAAGCCAAAGCCAGCGTGCGGCACCGTACCGAAACGTCGAAGGTCGACATACCACTCGTATTCTTTCTCGCTCAGACCGTGCTTTACCAAGTTCTCTCGCAAAATATCAAGGCGCTCCTCCCGCTGACTCCCTCCCACAATTTCGCCGATTCCGGGAACGAGCACATCCATGGCAGCCACCGTCTTACCATCATCGTTTTTCCGCATGTAGAACGGCTTAATCTCCGCAGGATAATTATATACTGTTATAGGGCACTGAAAATGAGTCTCGGTGAGGTAGCGTTCGTGTTCGGATTGCAGGTTGTGCCCATACTCTACCGGAAATTCAAACTTTGCCCGACTAGTGATCAGAATTTCAACGGCCTCCGCGTAACTGACGCGCTCGAAAGGCCGGTCTCGGACAAACTTCAATCTTTCAATGAGTCCCTTATCAACAAACTTACCGAAAAATTCCAAATCTTCGGCACAATTTTCAAGGGCATCTTTGACGAGGTATTTCACCATCGCTTCGGCCATATCCATATCCCCAATCAAATCACAGAACGCCATCTCGGGCTCAATCATCCAAAATTCAGAGGCGTGCCGCGAAGTGTGAGAATTCTCAGCCCGAAAGGTCGGACCAAATGTGTAAATATCAGACAAGGCACAAGCGTAAGTCTCTCCTTCAAGTTGGCCACTGACTGTTAAATAAGACGGCTTCCCGAAGAATTCCTCATCACCCAGTTTGATCTCTTCTCCATTCATCGTGACAACGCGGAACATTTCTCCCGCACCTTCGCAATCTAAAGCGGTGATAATTGGAGTGTGAACGCAAACGAAACCGCGTTCCTGAAAAAATCGGTGAATCGAATAAGCCATGCGGCTGCGTACTCGAAAAACAGCACCAAAAAGATTCGAACGAGGACGCAGGTGAGCGATAGACCGCAGAAACTCCATTGAGTGCCCCTTCTTCTGCAACGGAAAGTCTTCGTCGGCTTTTCCTAACACTTCTACCGAAGAAGCTTGCATCTCCCATCGCTGTCCCTTCCCTCGTGATTCGACCACCTTTCCCGTTACTGCCACCGAAGCTCCCGTCGTCAGGTGGGCAATGAATTCTCCGTAACCTGGAAGGGTGGCATCGGCAATGACCTGAAAGTTCGCAAGACAACTCCCATCATTGAGCTCGATAAACGAAAATGCCTTAGAATCCCGCTTGGTTCTAACCCAACCCATGACCTGGATTTCGCCGGGGAAAGAATCACTTTTGAGGACATCAACGATGGGGATACGACTCATGAGATTTCAGTATCGAAACCCCAGCCTAATTTTCAACCGCTTTCACGAACCAGAGCTGAAATCTTCAAGGACATAGCGAAAACCGAAAACGTCTTCCCGTGAATCTACCGGTACTGGATTTCGATAATGAAGTGAAAGCGCCTTTTGCTCATAGGTATTCCAGTCTCCACCTCGAACCACTCCAAGATCAGGACCTCCGCTTCCATGATTGTCTGAAACCCATTCAGCAACGTTGCCGGAGAGATCAAAAAGTCCATTCTCGGCTGGACCAAAGCTGCCGATCGCAGAAGTTGCAGGAAAATTATCTCGGTAACCGAGGATAACATAATTACGCAGAAGACCGGCAGCGGACTCGTCGGCATAATTGCCGCTCCCTCTCGCCGGAGGCCAGGAATCTCCCCAAGGATAACTGGCCTCGCCTCGCTCGCCACGTTCGCTTGGGCTACTGCCAAGCTCTTCTTCAATCCCTACAAACAGGCTCCACTCGGTATCCGTAGGAAGACGATAGCGTTGAGTCGAGCGAATCATTCCTAGATTCTGTTCTCTCAAGGTTAACCATTCGCAGAACAACTCCGCTTCATTTCGAGCGATCCCCGTCACCGGATGATTCAGTTCTTGGCCAATGGCCGTTGCGGGCAACGCAATCTGCATCTCAGTAACATAGTCCTGATAATCCATTAGCGGCGTTTCATAGGTGGCTACCATAATTTCTCCAACAGGCAACAAAGGCATCCCCTGGCTGTTACTCCATGGTGTTCCAAAAACAACAGACTGATCTGGCACGAGCACCTCATTCAGTGGTATCGGTTCCACATTATTTAGTGTCCCGGAAACTGTCATAATTTGGTAGCCAGGCATATCCAACTCAAATTCGTATGGGCCAAGACGGAGATTACTGATTGTCTCTTCGGTATCACCGATCACCTTTCCGTCCTTTCGAATGAGCGCTCCGGGAGGATCAGAATTTAAGAGTATCGTTCCCATGCGACTGTCGACATCGAGCTTGAAATCATGGTCTCGCAGAGATTCAGATCCCGGGATGGGGCGGTAATACTGACGAGGACCAAGATAACCTTCCGCCTGATCGAGCCCGGTAAGCCAGTCAGCGAAAGCCCATCGACTTTTCTCGTCACTGACATAAGCCAGACCCTTGACGTCATTGAGAGGAATCGCATTCCCCGTGGACGCTATGAATTCATCAAAAAGAGCCGTCGAGACACTGGCCTGCGTCAACGAATTACCAAACTGGTCAGCTTCAAACACCATGCCCAACTTGTTCACCCAACTGGTTCCCGGCCGTGGCCTTTGATCTTTGATCAGCGATTTCTCAACAACCACGAACCCTTCTTTCACCACCGTCTCATAAATGAGATCATGAAACCCCGGATACTTGAGGATAATGTCGACTGTGCCAACTGGCAGAGCAAGCGGTCTCGGTGTGACACCTACCTCCTTCCCATCAACCCAAACGGCAGCTCCACTCGGACGGCTCATCACCTTGAGCTGTCCTATCACTTCCTGAGCCACTACTTTCGGGGTATCCTTGTTGGCATTCTGGAGGGGATCATTCTCTACCCGCGGGTCTCCTACTGTCATTTGAGACTGAGACTCCTCTTCTGAACCAAGCTCAGTCTTTGCAGAGCCTCCACTGCTGATCACGTCATCACGAATTACGACCCCGCCATCGATTATATTGTTGTTGTCGCTGATAATCGTAAAGCTACCGTTCCCTGGATTACCTCCTTTGCCCTGGCCCTTTTCTTTTCCATTGCCTTGCTTATCTTGTCCATCCTCGGAAGTCGCCTCCCCCTCGTTCTCCTTAGTGGTATTATTAGCAAGCTCGATTCCACTCGTCTGAGCGCTGTTCGGATCAGTTGTGTTGCCGGCAACCGGTCCGCTAGCCGCGAGTTGAACAGAGTTATCGTCACGAAATTCAATGCTGTCTTTCCAAAGCCAATAAGCACCGTATCCCGTTGCTGCCAGTATAGCTAGGACAACGAGCGAGGAGAGAAAGACGCCGGCCCTTAGACCTTTGCGCCCGGAGCTGAAGCTACGGTTTCCTTCGATAACTTCGCGCAGTGCGATAGCGAGAGCACGGGCAGTTTTGTAGCGTTTTTTCGGGTCTGGTGAACCAGCCCGACAAATCACCGTGTTCAGCTGCCGCCACTCATCCCGATTAACCGTTGGCGGGATATCAAGATTAGTGGGCAACTCTGGGAAATCGAGCCGATCTTTTTTGGTATGTGCTTCGTAAAGCACCATCGCCAAGGAGTAGAGATCCGCAGAACTGGTCCCAGGACCCTCCGGGGGCACATACCCTTCGGTTCCGACGTAGGTTCGCTGTCCCGACTGAGCTACAAGTCCCACGTCCGCCAGTTTGGGTATTCCTTTTACAAAGATAATATTCGACGGCTTAACATCACGGTGTGTCAGACCCGCCTCATGAAGGTGTCCGAGCGCACCTGCCAGCGATATGCCGAGGTTCACTGTATCGATAATGGACTTTGCCCCCGAAGCTTTCATCTCGGAGCTGAGAGTTTTGGCTTGGTAGGTAGCTGGACTTACCTCTTCAGACTCACCGTTTTCATCGTCAGCGAGCTCCATCACGTAATAGTAAAATCCAGCTTCGTCGTCTCGGCCCACATGAAGAACATCAACCAAACCGGGGTGGTCCTTCGAAACCTGTTCGTAGCGCTGAATTCCTTCGAACTCCCGTTCAAAAGTTCGCTCGTATTCAAAGTCCTCGCGCCTCACAACCTTGACCGCCCGATACATTCCCGTAACCGAACGAGCCAAGAAGACCTCGCCGTAAGATCCTCCGCCGATTCGGCCGAGGATCTCAAAGTTGGAAATCGAAAGGTTATGTGAGAAGTCCGGGATGCAGTAAATTTAACCGATTCCCCAGTGGTTTCCACATCTAAGCGTCTAAGAATAAAGGCCAAACTCGCTTCAAAGAACCGAGCCTAATTCTCAAGAAGCTGATCCTTCTCGGCTAACTTTGGCAAATCAGCGAACAGCGAAATCTCAAAAACCGTGTCAGGTGAGATCTCTTTCCCCTCCCAGCCTGATGCCTGTGCGCTCTCCAAATTCTCGCCAGAATCGCTAGCGCGATGCCCAAAGCCCCAACCTCCGTAAGTGAAACGAGTCTCGATTTCATTGGGGCAGAAATCAGAGAATATTCCAAGATGACGCGCACCGTAAAACAGCTCGTTGGAAGCGTTAAATCCGACTGCGCCACCATTCCCTCCATGATCGTACATCTCCGGATCAATCCGGGAAAATACTCTTTCTCCAGTATCGAGACGTTGAATAGAAATCCATTGAGCCCATGTGGGAAGCGCGGAGATCGCACGAGCCCGACAATTGATTCCCTGATAGACATCCTGCCCCCAAAGCTCTGCGTTATTCGATCGAAAAATCACGAGAGTCCTCTGTTCTTCTTCGCCGGAGTCAGCCGCGTCGAGGTCTTTCCACCCAATTTTGGCCTCCGGTCCATGTTTTAACGGGAGAATTTCGGTGTTAATCAATCCCGAAAAAAGCTGAGATCCAAGAGTGATAGAATCCTTCGGTCCGGAATCCTCTTTCTTTGGCACTTCGACTAACACTTCGTCAGGTTTTGCAGGCTCAGCTTCCTTGGCTATTTCAATTATGTCGGCACCATGCTCAATATCGGAAGCTCCTTCAAATCCTCTGAGGGCCTTAATCAAACCCGACAGTTCATCATTCAGAGATTCAAAAGGTGAACGCGATAGCGAGCCTGTATTCGAACCATCAACGAGAAGAATCTCACGAATCGGTCGAAAGATCTCTTCCTGACCGCTACCCAGTAGATTTCGCATAGCTCTGTCCGTTTCGTTGGCCAAGACAGATAGGTTGGCGTTCGAATCCTCAAGCTCTTGCGAGATTGCTTGAAGCTGCTCGATAAAAGACGCTCTATGCTCAGCAAGGAAAAACTGCCGCTTCTCGAACTCTCGCTCCATTTCCAACACTTTTTCGCTCACTGGTCGAAGCAACTCCCGCAATTCTCTTAAACAGGCAACCTGCCTACCAGCCATTTCGAGACAGGCATCCACCGCTTCTGGCCTCGGCGCGCCGCCACTCCTCAGCTGCACCAGCCTTCTCGAAGCAAAAGACAGCCTCGACAAATCGGAGCCGACGCGCGACCTCATGGTGCGCAAACCCTCTGAAAGAGCAAAAAAGCGTGCTCTAACCTCGGTTTCAGTTAACCCGTGACTGGTGACGATCCGTTTAAGAAACTGCTCAAGCCTCAGCTCTCGCTCCACTTCCTGTCGCTCAAGCAACACCAGCTTTTCGTGACGCCAGTTTAACTCCGCTGAACTGTCAGGAGCAGCTACTCCAAGCGGGTCCATTTTCAATGATTTACTATTCCAGAAACGACCAATCAGCCAACCAAGAAATAAGCCGAGAAATCCCGCTCCGATGATCACTAGAGAAAGATAGGTGGTTAATGTTTCCTGCAAATATTGAGCCGAATTTCCCATTGTAGAAACCGCTTCTCAGAAGCTCGCCAACTGGCAGACTAGCCCCAGAACATCAATCAGCGGATCGATTCATTTCTATAATCTTAATACTCTCAAATAGGATTCATGTCTCGCCAAGACAATAATCTTGAATCGGTCATTTCAACGAATATGAAACAAGTCCAAGCTGTCGGGGTATTCTATTAGTCAGCCGCAGCGCTCTGAATTGTCCGGAAGATTATTAGAACCTACGATGCACGCCATGAAATCCCACACGCTCCTCTCGCTCGCTTTAGCCACTGTCGCTCTACTGCCTTCCCTAAAAGCCACCGAACTGACACCTGCTCAGATCGAATCGATCAAGGAGCAGATAAAAACCATGCGTGGCGAACTCGACGGTCATCTCTCCCAGCGCAACAGCAGTGCTGGCCAAATATTTGCCCAAGCAGCCGCTGACCCAAAGGCAGCCATCACGCTTTATCTCGACAGCCACAAAGTAGTGAACTATGACCGAGAAGGAGTCCCCGAATCCGATTTTCGGGCTTGGAAAGATGACAATGAAGACCGCTTAAAGGACGAGCAGTTTATCGAGTCGCTGATGATTCAACTCCGCTATCTTGCCCTGAGCTGCCAGGCAGCGGAAACACTGGAAATTGAGACAATTTTCGGCAATCTCATGACCTACGTAGACGGCCTCAGCCGGCTCGAAGAATTGCCGACCAACGCCATCACCAACTCGGTCGCAAGTTCCATATTCGCAGAGCGATATCATCTCAGTGAACTACTCGATTCCGATCCCAAATGGGAACCTGTGCCTTTCAATATCGGAGGTATCTACGACAAGACGATCCTCCCCTATCTTCGCGAAGAAAATCCCGCCGCCCTCATGAACGCTTGGGACAAACGTATTGAACAACAGTCACGAATCGTGGCCATGATTGAACAGAAGAAAGAAGAAGCGCTTCGCGGCCTCGACCGTGATCAAGAACGTCGTGCTCGCGGTAATCAGAATCGCCAAGGCGGCATGATGGGCGAACTCGACGGGGACGATTATATAGCTCGCACTCTCCCGAGACTGAAGTGGTCCCAGATGCGAGACCAATTCTTATATGTTGATGAAGTGATGGGAGCCAAGGCCATGCTAAACTTCGTTCAGAAACACATCACTCACGAGCTAGGTGAAGAGTTTTTCGATGAGTTTTCCGGCTTGATCAGCGAAAAAAGAACCGGAGAATCCCGTGCTTTCGAGGAAGATTTCAACAGCAACTGATCAACCTACAATCTTCGGAAGATCCCAGCCCTCCCGATAGTCACGTGAAACCCAATGGTTCGCCTCATCATGGTTGGTGAACCGCAGTGACTGAGCATCCCATTTGAGGGTCTCTCCTGGGAAACGGATCGCGATATTGGCAAGCAAAATTGTCTCGGTCAGAAGGCCGCCATAGTCAAAGCCATCAGAAGGCTGTTCATCTAAGATACACCCGTCGATCCAGTCATGATAGTGATCACGACTCTCTTCCATTTCATAGTCCTCAGAAAATCCAGACTCCGGGAGATAGAGCCGCGGAGATCCAACG
Source organism: Akkermansiaceae bacterium UBA1506 (assembly GCA_002323995.1). GTDB lineage: Bacteria > Verrucomicrobiota > Verrucomicrobiia > Verrucomicrobiales > DEV007 > Arctic95D-9. The sequence continues at coordinate 16,606 of DCQY01000131.1, forward strand.
TGGGGAATCACCAAGGAACCTGTTTCACCGAGCAATAATGATCCACTACTCGGCAGGCCTTCACGCGCCGGTAAGTGAGACCATCCGGTAGAGGGCAAACGGCCCCCATCGTGCCAGGTAATGCGAATCCTGTCCTTCTCCGTATACTCCGTCCCCGGAACGGTGAAACGAAACATACTCTGAGCCGGCCAGACTTCGTCATTCATGCCGCTATGCTCAGCAAAGTAGTCATCAGGCGGCCCCTTGATCTCTAATGCTGTGAAAATAGGATCGAGAATGTGACAGCCAAAGTCCCCGATGGAACCTCCTCCAAAATCCTGCCAGTCCCTCCAACCCCAAGGGTGATAACAACGATTCGCGCTGTAGGGGCGCATCGGAGCTACTCCGATCCAGCTGTCCCAGTCCAGCGACTCTGGCACGGGGTCGCTTCCTTTAGGGCGACTGATATGCCCGCTTTTACCATGCCCGGTCGCAGCGCACCAACTGTCAACCCGTTTGATTTTTCCGATTCGCCCGGATTGGACCAATTGAACGGCGGTCCGGTAGAATTGGTGAGAGTGGATCTGGTTGCCCATTCTTGTGATCACACCGGTTTCTTCTGCGACCTTCGAGACCTGGCGGGCCTCCCAGACATTGTGGGTCAGAGGCTTTTGGCAATAAACATGTTTACCCATTTTCATTGCCATAATCGAACAATAAGCATGCATGTGATCAGGCGTAGAGATTGTCACCGCATCAATTTCATCGCCCTTCTCCGAAAGCATCTCACGGAAGTCCTGATAGATCGGCGTGCCAGGGCTGAGCTCTTTGACCCGAATGGTACGGTTCAGGTCGACGTCACAAAAAGCCACATACTGCTGATAGTTATGAGAGGACATCGCCTTGATGTCACTCAGGCCTTTACCGTCAGAACCGATGGAAGCGAGCTGCAGCTTCGAATTTAGATTCTGACCGCGAACAAAGGCGGGAGCTGGGAGAGACAAGGTGGTTGCTGCACTTGCCTTCAGAAACTGGCGGCGACTAGTCATACTTGCACCTAAAATCAATCGGGGCCATGGGTCGACCAAGAAATAAAACGTAAATACGTCGTTCCAGAAACCGACCTTTTCACCGCATCTGCTTGTTCATCAATAGATATCACCTAGCGCTCCTCTTCAGGCACGCCGTAGTGATCCTGCAGAAGCGTTATTTCTTTTTTCATCCGTTTACGTACTTGGGCCATTTCAGGACTGTCGTAGACACTTTTCATCTCGTTTGGGTCACGCTTGAGGTCATAGAGCTCCCAGTCGTTGATACCCTCCTCGGGAAAGCGTATCAACTTATACCGGCCATCTGTCACCCCGAAGTGAAGCGCCACACCATGGCCACCAGTTTCGTAATAGTGGTAGTAATGCGTTTTGCGCCAATCCTCAGGGGTGTTGCCTTCGAGGATGGGCACAAGAGACGGACCCTGAAGATCACTCGGAATTGAGGCACCGGCAACATCAAGGAAGGTAGCTGCAAAATCGAGGTTGGAAACGATATCCTCCTCGTTGACCAAACCTGGTGCAATCTTACCCGGCCAGCGGGCAATCAAAGGAGTACGAAAGCTCTCTTCATACATCCAACGCTTATCAAACCAGCCGTGCTCGCCCAGATAGAATCCCTGATCCGAGCTGTAGATCACAATTGTATTTTCGGTGAGTTCGTTCTCGTCGAGGTAAGCGAGAAGACGTCCTACATTTTCATCCACTGCCTTCACACAACGAAGATAATTTTTGATATAGCGTTGGTAGTGCCACCGGGTCCGCTCCTTACCAGTCAGATTAGCCGCATGAAAAGCTTCATTCTTCGGGCGGAAGAATCTATCAAAGATTTGAAACTGCTCCGGCGTGAACTTGCTAGAATACTTCAACATGAGCCGGCTATCTCCCATGTGATCAGCAATCCCCATGGTATGTTGTGATGCGGCTTTGCTGCGACCGGAATAATCATCGAACAAAGTCGGTGGCTCCGGCACTTCGACATCCTCGAGGAACTCAAGGTGGCGAAAGGCTGGCTCCCAGCGCCCGTGTGGTGCCTTGTGCTGACTCATCAGAAAGAATGGTTTGTCCGGATCTCTTTGGTTCAGCCACTTGATAGTTCGATCGGTGATGATGTCGGTCGTATAGCCTTCGTGATTAACATTCTCACCGTTTGTGATGAGCATCGGGTTGTAATATTGGCCCTGCCCCTTGAGAACCTCATAGTGATCAAATCCAGTCGGTGCGGACTTCAAATGCCACTTGCCCACAATAGCCGTCTGATACCCTGCCTTACCCAGTAACTTCGGAGCGGTCTGCTGAGAGCCATCAAAGCTGTTGCCATTCTCGCGGAAACCATTGAGATGCGAGTACTTTCCAGTTAACACGACAGCGCGAGAGGGACCGCAAATCGAATTGGTCACGTAGGCTTTGCGAAACAGAATTCCCTCCTCTGCAAGGCGATCAATATTAGGAGTCGGCGCGAGCTCCGCCAGCGGACCGCCATAGGCGCTAATCGCCTGCGTGGCATGATCATCGCAAAAGATAAAGAGAATGTTCGGCTGCTCCGCACCCCGTGCTGAAGCCACTACAATAAGGAATCCCGTTAAGAAAGACAACTTGAGCATTCCTTCTCTTTACGTGTACGCGCGTAGACCCCGCAACTAAATCCTACTAGCCTCATCGCGATGTATCAATCGACCGCTTCGTCCCGCTCTTATCCCATTTGGCTCGTGAGCCCCATCTTGTTTGGCTTGCTTTTCTCTTTGCCCACCGCAGCTCAACAGAAGAAGCCGACTCCTCCTCCAGAAGGCGCCACCGTCCAACGCGATATCATCTTCGCAACTCATGGCGGCACTGAACTCGGACTCGATCTCTATGTGCCCACCACTAAATCTGAGGATCTGCTCCCGGTCGTCATTTGGGTGCATGGAGGCGGCTGGAAAAACGGATCTAAAAATAACTGCAAAGCCGCTTTTCTTGCCCCCAACGGATTCGCTGTCGCGAGCATCACTTATCGCCTCACCGAGGTGGCGCAATGGCCCGCGCAAATCGAGGACTGTTACGCTGCCGTGCGTTGGCTTCGCCAGAATGCAGAATTGTACGGCCTCGATCCGGATCGCTTTGGTGCCTTTGGAAGTTCCGCTGGCGGACATTTGGTGGCACTAATGGGAACGAGGAATGCAGGATCAGAATCAGTTAGTTCCCGAGTCCAAGCCGTCTGTGACTGGTTCGGCCCGACTGACCTTCTTACCATGCCTCCTAATGTGATTTCTGAGGACCGGAGCTATGAAGAAGTATCCCGTTCCAATGGAGCTCTCTTGTTGGGCGAGACGGTGATGGACGTTCCTGACCTTGCCAAAGATGCCAGCGCCCTCTACCAGACCAGCTCCGACGATCCACCCTTTCTAATCATGCACGGCAGCGAGGATCCCGGTGTGCCATTGGCACAAAGCATTCAATTTTGCGATGCTCTCAAAGAAGTCGGCGTCGATGCTAAACTCTATGTCGTCGAAGGCGCCGGCCATGGTGGCTCGGAGTTCAAATCCCCGGAAGTCGCGAGCGAAGTTCTCGCGTTTTTTGAGCGAACCCTGAAACACCGCTGATAGCGGCACATTGACTCAGACGGGAAAAACCCACTCATAGGAATCCGTGAAGGAATAGATCTCTTCACGAATTTGTTCGCAAAGCCCCTCCATTCCGGGAAAAAGAGTCCTTGCCTCAATCCCCATGGTCGCCAAACGACGGCGAATGAACGCCTTCTCAGAACTCGTTACTACCAGCTTGGCGAGATGCATTCGCTCATCGCCCAACTCATAGTATTCCTCAAATGTTTCCGGAACAGCATCCTCCGCGGGAAGAGGATGGCAAAGATAACAGGTCTTCTGATTTAACATCGCCGGAGTGGTCTTCTGAGGAAAGTAAATGCGCGGCTGCTCCGGAACCTGTTCGTAATCTTGAGCGATGACGAGGTTGGCGTCGCCTGGCAGGATGCGCCAAACGATGCCGTCTTCATCTTCACTTCCCGATTCGGTGGCAAAGAAAAGAGCCACGAGAGCATTTTCGGTCCAGCTAGAGAGACGAGTTGGCAATCCGTGATGTTGAGCGATGGAAAGCCACTCAAGTTCGCTCATCGGTTCGTAGCCGAGTTCACCACGTGCTCGCTGCTTGATGCGAATCAGCAGCGAACTCTCAAGTTCATTCCACGTTTTAAACTCAGTCTTATTCACTTCCTCACGAAACAGAGTCGGTAGGATTGAATCTTTCTCAGAATTCTGACCGCGATAGATCGGCATTCTTTGAAACCCAAGCTGCGGGATCATCTCCTGAAGAAAGTCTTCCACACTCCCAATACTCACAGTTTCGATCTCTCTCATCTCAATTTCTCAAATTTTTCTCGCTTTTGACATATTATTGAGAGATAATAAGCTCGTTTAGAAAAATTTTTGAGTTAGTATCTCTCGTTTATCTCAATCTAGCCCTTGATTTCTCATTTATGAGAGGGGAATGCAACTTAAAAACGAGAATAATTCGAGATTTCTTTGAGAAACACACAAGCAACATGAGAAAAATAGATCTCGGAGACTTCGTACGACTGATTCCCGAACTCAGCCTTCAGGACCTACGTGCCCTAGAAATGACCGTTCAGGTAGCCATCCGCATGCGCTCACAAGGAGAATTATCGACCGACACGGTTGAATCCCGCCGCCTCGAAGATGAGGGTCCCGGCCTCCATGATCATGCTGCGGCTATTTTACAGAATGAAAACAGTGACGATCTGACCTTGGCGGATCAAGCCCTCTTGGCCGCCTTGATCCTCAGCGAAAGCTATCATCAAGAAACCTTTTCAAGTCGTGAACTAAACGACATTATCGAAGAATCGGGGCGTCCGCGCGTGGCCCACATTACCTCCGCCATCTCCGGATTAATTTCGCGAGATTTCCTGACTGGGGATACTAAAGCCCTCTCTCTTTCCAAAGAAGGCAAGGCAAAAACGAGAGGTCTTATCGGTATGATTCAGCGCCAGGCGGCGTGATGAGAGTCACCGACAGGCCCTTATCATCATGGGGCTTCCTTGTGACTTAGACGACAGTTCCGCCTTGAATCGAATCACAGTCAATCACGCCTATATTTTCTTTTAGCATGGGTAGGCCATCACCCTTAAATCAAAGCGCGCTCGGATTTCTGCGGTTATTTTGCTCCAAATGGTCACGACGTTTTTAAAAGGGATCCTGTGGGCAGCCATGAGTGATGATCTTGTCAGCATCGGATCACTTTCTAAAATAAGCTGGCGAATCAGAAGCCCAATACCTCTGGCCAAATTACATCAACTCGAGAAACCACTTCATGACCGCAGTCTTCTCTACTGGGTGAGCCACAAAGTGAGTCATTCTTACCCTTTCTCTCTGCTTCCAGACTGGAACCCCATTTCCTGTGATTCGATCGAGAGAAGCAGGCAAGATCGCAACCCCTGATCCAGCAACGGTCATGGCCGCTACAGCCTGAGCCCTTCGCGCTTCTTGGACAACTCGAGGCCGAAATCCCGCCTCTCGACACATCTGGTAGACCATGGAAGAGAAAGAAGGTGCCGCTTCCGAAGAGATCATGATAAATGGCTCGTCGGCCAAGTCCTCGATTTTTATCCGCTCCTTAGCAGCCAGTTCATGGTCCAAAGGAAGGAAGGCCATCAAGGGCTCATCGCGCCAAGAAGTCAGTGCGATCTTCGCTGGACACTTCTCAGGAGAAACCCCGACGAACCCTAGATCAAGCGTTCCCAACTCCAGAGCCACCATCTGCTCAACAGGAAGACGGTCATGCAGGTTCAGCCGAACGTGCGGGTGCCTTTCGCGAAATCTGGAGAACACTTTTACGAGCTCCGGCGACAATACAGCGCTGACAAATCCAACTTCCAACTTATTAGTTTCACCTTCAGCGGCACGCCTCGCGGTCTCGCTTGCTCTTCTCACCTGCAGCAGAATTCCTCGAGCTTCACCAAGAAAAGCCTGCCCTCCAGAGGTAAGAAAAACCTCACGACGTGAACGTTGGAACAATTCGAGACCCAGTTTCTCTTCAAGGTTCTTAATGTGTCGGGAGAGGGGTGGCTGAGCCAAATGGAGACGTTTCGCCGCCCGCGTAAAAGATAATTCTTCGGCTACTGCGACAAAACACTCCAGTTCTCTAAGTGAAAAATCCATTATACCGAAAAGGTATCATAAAGGGTTTAAAATAGTATTTTCATCATTAATACTTTAGCTCCACACTGCCGCAAGGTATCGCTAAACTGACAACCCCTATGGCAAAGAAAAAGACCGCAAAGAAGAAAACAATTCAGGCTCATCGCCAGTTTTCCTCACCCATGCTTGATGGACCCGACCGCGCGCCGAGTCGGGCCATGCTCCACCCAGTTGGTTTTACCAACGAGGATTTCAAGAAGTCTATCATTGGCGTGGCCTCGACCTGGAGCATGGTTACTCCATGCAATATGCATATCAATGGTCTCGCAAAGGAGTCTGTTAAAGGAGCAGACTCCGCCGGTGGTAAAGGGGTGGAGTTCAACACCATTACCATTTCCGATGGGATCTCGATGGGCACTGAGGGCATGAAGTATTCCCTAGTCAGCCGCGAGGTTATAGCCGACTCAATTGAGACAGTGGTCGGTTGCGAAGGCATGGACGGCGTTGTTGCTATCGGTGGATGCGACAAGAACATGCCCGGCTGCATGATCGCTCTGGCTCGCATGAACCGCCCCGGCATTTTTGTCTACGGAGGCACGATCAAACCAGGTTGTTACAAAGGTGAGGACGTCGACATCGTGTCGGTATTTGAAGCAGTTGGCAAGCACAGCGCAGGAAGCATTACCGACGAAGAACTCGATGGCGTCACCGAAGCAGCGATTCCTGGTCCGGGCTCGTGCGGGGGTATGTACACCGCAAATACCATGGCCAGTGCAATAGAAGCTATGGGAATGAGCCTGCCGAACAGCTCTGCTCAGGCTGCTGTCAGTGATGAAAAGTTGATCGATTGTTTCGATGCTGGAGCTGCTGTGGTCAACATGATCAACAAAAACATTCGCCCTCGTGATATCCTTACCAAGAAAGCGTTCGAAAATGCTATCACCGTGGTCACTGCTCTGGGAGGTTCAACCAACGCAGTTCTGCACCTGCTTGCCATCGCCAATGCAGCCGGGGTTAAACTTTCCATCGATGATTTCACCCGCATCGGGAAACGTGTTCCTGTCATTGCGGATCTCAAGCCAAGCGGCGCCAACGTGATGATGAAGCTCGTCGAAATCGGAGGCACTCTACCCCTGATGAAAATGCTACTGAACGCCGGCCTACTCCATGGCGAGTGTATCACAGTTACGGGAAAAACCATTAAGCAGAATCTCGCTAAGGTTAGAGCTTCCTATCCTCCGGGACAAACGATCATTCGAAGCCTTAAGAAACCCATCAAAAAGGACGGTCATCTCGTCGTCCTTTACGGCAACCTCGCCCCCGAAGGAGCCGTCGCTAAGATTTCCGGAAAGGAGGGCCTTAGTTTCACCGGCACAGCAAGAGTCTTTGATTCTGAAGAAAAGTCGATGAAGGCAATCCTCGCCGGCCGCATCAAGAAAGGAGATGTGGTTGTCATCCGCATGGAAGGCCCCAAAGGTGGTCCCGGGATGAGAGAAATGCTTGGGCCCACCGGTGCCATCATGGGCGCCGGTCTGGGCAAAGATGTTGCGCTCATCACTGACGGTCGTTTCTCCGGAGGTAGCCATGGCTTCGTGATTGGACACGTCACTCCGGAGGCGTTTGTCGGTGGTCCACTTGCCCTTGTGCAGAACGGTGACCGGATCTCCATTGATGCCGAAAAGCGCGAAATGACACTGCATATCACCAAGAAAGAGATGGCTGAGCGGAAGAAAACGTGGAAACAGCCTAAGCCACACTACACCCGAGGCGTCCTCGCCAAATATGCCAAACTGGTCAACTCCGCTTCGGAAGGTGCCGTTACTGACGATAATCTTTAAGATTTTCTCTACGTAAGGCTTGCACGCCAGATGATGGACGCCGGCCTCGTTCCGGCATCCTCGAGACGCGTTGGGCCTGAATCAAAGCTGAATTACCAATTTTTTCGACAGCGAAAATCCACTCTAGATCGACCTACCTAGTTAAAACCGCCAACGCCGGTTGCTCGCTCGTGGGTCCCAAAACAAGCGGTCACTTTACGACTAGCGCGATCGTCATTTTAAGGTCCTCCCCTCCCACCTCGAAAGAGCAAGCCTCAAATGCTGGTTTACCTTTAGGGATATCATTAACCACGGAAAATGCTAATGGCTCCTTGGGCGGGCCGAAGGGCGTTTTGTCCAGTTTACCATTCTCGTTGAGATCCTGAATCACAGCGATGGCATACTTACCGGGTGAGAGCCCCATGATCTCGGCAGTGACGACGTCTTCCGAGGTAAGATCAATTTTCGGTGAACACGGGAGAGGTTTCTTGGTGAAGGCTTTATCGTTATCGTAGATACCGATTAAAAGATCACCCTTCGCTTCGGAGATGTTGGTGACTATCACCGTGAGGGTTACCCCGTGATCGTCTGCCATAAGGCTACCCCCACTCAAGGCAACGACGGCTAGAATTAAAAATCGTCTCATTCTTTCGATGCTCTCGGCCGTGGGCTGCAGTCGACTTCCGTTAAGTTTTTGCCACACCGGTTTTCCTACCTACCCTTGACCAGATTATTGAAATTGCCAGCCTGCCTTTTGACTGCTCATGCCAACTGTCTCACTTCCCCCTCGATCTGGTATTGGCTACAGCTTGACGGATCGCTCTCACTCGGAAACACTCTCGTGAATAGAATTTCACAAACATGGTTACCGAACCCGTTTTGATCGCCGGAAAATGGCGAACTGCTGATGCGACCGGAGTGTTTTCTTCAGAAAATCCCTCGACCTGTGAGCAGCTCCGCAAAGAGTATCCCGTGAGTTCATGGGCTGATTGCGAAGCTGCTCTGGACGCCGCCAGTGCGGCATTTAAGGAGCTCCGCTCAATGCCTGCCGCACGCATTGCAGATTTCCTGGAACGTTATGCGGAACTGATTGAAGAGCGCCGCGATTCGCTGGTAGAAATGGCGCACGAAGAAACCGGTTTACCAAAGTCGCCACGTCTCGCTGACGTCGAACTTCCCCGAACTACCGGCCAACTTCGTCAAGCTGCCGCGGCCGCTCGCACCGGTAACTGGCGCCAGCCCATTATCGATTCCGCTAATAACATTCGATCTTGCCACGGTTCCATTGGCCCGGTTATCGTTTTCGGCCCCAATAATTTCCCCTTCGCCTTTGGCAGTATTTCAGGTGGCGATTTCGCTGCCGCCATTGCCGCCGGGAATCCTGTAATCGCGAAAGCCAACTCTTCCCATCCCGGGACAACCAAACTATTTGCCGAGGCAGCCCAAACTGCAGGCGAAGAGACAGGAATGCCCAGCGGCATGGTCCAGCTGCTTTACCGTACAAGCCACCCTGTGGGTGAACAACTGGTGACTGACTCGCGTATGGGAGCGACAGGCTACACCGGAGCAAGGAGTGCAGGGCTCAAGTTGAAGAAAGCAGCAGATGACGCCGGAAAACCGATTTATCTTGAACTCTCCAGCGTGAACCCAGTCGTTCTCCTACCCTCTATCCTTGAGGAAAAATCGACTGCTCTTGCCGAGGAGTTCACTGCAAGCTGCCTCATGGGAGCAGGACAATTTTGCACCAACCCCGGTATGGTCATCGTGATCGAGAGCGCCGCAACTAAATCCTTCATTGAAGCCGTTGTGAGTCAATTCAAGGCAGCAACTCCAGGAACCCTGCTATCAGCTTCCGTTGAAAAATCATTGCGTAAGAGTCACGATATTCTCATCAGGGCAGGCGCAAAATTACTCTGCGGCAGCGGGGTAGGAAACGGAACTGGCTACAATGTGGCGAATACCCTCCTTCGCGTCTCCGGCTCTCAATTTCTTCGCGATCCCAAAACAATGCAGACCGAGGCTTTTGGTAATTCCTCGTTAATTGTGGTCGCTGAAAGTGTGGATGAGGCTGAAAACGTCATCGCGGAGCTTGAAGGCAACCTGACGGGCTGCATTTATTCCTCAGAGCGCGGCATCGATGACGAGGCCTACGACCAACTTGCTCCAATCCTCCGTCAAAAAACCGGCCGATTGCTCAACGACAAGATGCCCACTGGCGTCGCCGTCTCGCCAGCAATGAACCATGGTGGACCCTACCCCGCAACGGGTCACCCTAGCTTCACTTCTGTCGGAATACCAGGAGCCTTGCTTCGCTTTAGCATGCTTCAGTCCTACGACAACGTGAGGCCTCACCGCCTTCCCGAGATCCTCATGGATGAATACTGTGGGCCAACTCAGCGGCTCATCGATGGCGTTTGGAAGTAGGGGATTTCTAATTCGGCGGAAGGCGCACCAATAATGTGTCCGGCCAATAATGCCGAGGAGCCACTATGTGATCCCGCTTTCTTGCCTTCGTGAAAGGTGATGCCACTCCTATTCTGGATTCAAAACAACCTCCCGCGCCATGCTTCGTGCACTCTCTCATTTCCTGCCAAGGCAGTCCTACTGGGTTGGGCAAGTTTGAACGATTTGAAATGATTGGTTGTTACAGATGCAGCAAAAGGAGAATTTCCACCCAGATTAACATTCTGTTGAGGACTTGCCAAAATAGGTGGACAGTTAATCGGGTTTCATCATTTTCCCAACAGCACACCCACTATGGCGTCCTCACAACGTTCAAGCTCTATCTCTCGCACTACCAGTGAAACCGACATTCGCCTCGAGCTCAATGTCGACGGCACCGGCGTGTCCAGCATCAATACTGGAATTCCTATTTTTGACCACATGCTGACACTGTTCTCGAAGCATGGTCGTTTTGACCTGACGGTCGAAGCCAAGGGAGATATCGAAATCGACTTTCACCACACCATCGAAGACGTCGGCATTGTCTTGGGCTCTGCTTTTGCGGAAGCTGTTGGCGACAAAAAGGGGATCTTTCGCTACGGCTCCGGCATGTATCCGATGGACGAATCGCTCGTTCGCGTCTCTCTCGACGTCGGTGGTCGCCCTTTCCTCGATTATAGGGCTCCCGAGAATGTCCCACACATTGGCGATAAGTTTAATTTTACCCTCGTGGAGGAGTTCCTGCGCGCTTTTGCCTTCAAAGCACTGATCAATCTTCACGTTGCCATCCTTTACGGCCGCGATCCCCACCACATGGCCGAGGGCACCTTCAAAGGACTGGCCCGGTCTCTCGACGACGCCACTCAAATCGACAAACGTATTGCGGACGTAGTTCCCAGCACGAAAGACGTGCTTTAATTCCCGAACATCTGGTTTAAAGATCTGCATGGCAGACCGAGTCGGAGTCATCGATTATGGAGGCGGCAACCTCCAAAATGTTCTCAATGTGTTGAGGTATCTCAACCATGATGGCACCCTTGTTTCATCACCTGACGATTTCGCCGAAATCGATCGCCTGATTTTTCCGGGGGTTGGCTCCTTTGGTGACTGCGTTGCTGATCTTGATCGGAAGGGCCTGCGAGAACCCATTTTAGATTGGCTCGGGTCCAACCGGCCTTTTTTCGGTATTTGCTTGGGTTACCAAGTGCTCTTCGAAAATTCGGAAGAAACTCCAGGCGTTGAGGGTCTTGGATTTTTCGACGGCAGTGTCGTTAGGTTCAACAGTCTTCATGGCCTCAAAATTCCGCACATGGGATGGAACGAAGTGAAACCCATCGACCGTGACTATCATATGTGGGCTGGAACTCGCGATCCCTTACACCTCTATTTCGTTCACTCTTTTTTCCCCAAGCCAGCCGATCAATCCATTATTAACTCGGAGACTCACTATGGTGCGCCATTTGCTTCCAGCATCTCCCAAGGAAAAATCTTCGCCGGGCAATTTCACCCGGAACGAAGTCAGGATGCCGGGTTAGCTCTGGTGAGAAACTTTCTTGAAAAGTAGAAACCGAGGGCTGAAGCTCTCAAGCCAGTGTCTTTCAAAGCTTGCGACCTGAATTGCAATGATTCAGTTTGCCACACGCATCGGCATGATCACATATAGAAACGGCTCATCAATCTTGATAACGCCGGGACTGCTTTCATCAATTAGATCGATGAATACCTCGTCCTGATCAAGATTGCGCAGCGGGGCCATCACGAACTCCGGATTAAAGGCCACCACAATCTTGGGCCCGTCATAGCGCACGTCGATTACTTCTTCGGCCTCTCCAATTTCAGGTGAGTTGGAGGAGATGGCTAGACGATGGTCTTCAAAGGTAAACTTTATGGAATTGGTCTTCTCGTTAGCAAGCAGACTAACACGCTTCACCGCGCTGTGCAGCGCCTCACGCTCAACTGTCACTCGATGATTAGCATTACCAGGGATCACTTGGCGAAAGTTCGGATAGTTCCCTTCAATCAGCTTGGTAATGAGATTGCTGTCATTTAACTCGAAACCTGCCTGACTGTCAGTCAATGCGACCTTCAGCTCTCCCGAATCGTCGAGAAGACGCTGCAATTCATTAACAGCTTTCGTCGGGATAATCACTGCCGTCTCGTTGCCAGCTGGAAATTCCAGATCCTGCTCTACCATCGCAAGGCGACGTCCGTCAGTGGCAACGAGAGTCAGCATGCCTTCTCCGATGAGGCAATTCACGCCATTTAAAACATAACGAGTCTCGTCTGTGGAGATCGCATAAGAGGTTTTGCGGAGTGCCTCTTTTAGCAATTTCTGATCAATTGTAAAATCTTTGGCCTCACCAAACTCTCCAATCGCTGGAAACTCGCCGGCTGGAAGCCCAAGTATCTTGAAGAAACTTGGGCCACTGCGGACCGTTGCAGCGTCGTCGGATTCTTCAAAAGTGATCTCACTAGTTGGTAACTCACGAACGATACTGGCGAGCCTTCGCACCGGGAGAGTGGTTGCACCCGTCTCCGTTATATTTGCCGCAATTCTCTTGCTAATCGTTACGTCAAGGTCAGTTGTCGAGAGCTGTAAACCAAGCTCGTCTGCCTCGATTAGTACGTTGGAAAGGATCGGCAGTGTTGTCCGGGTACTGACAACATGCTGGACTTGGTTGAGAGCTTCTTGAAAAACGTCTTTATCGATCTGAAATTTCATTGCTAAGACAGGAAGAAGTGTGAACTCGAAACCCCCTTCTGTCTACGTCAAACTTCAATCGTGGTCGTTATCGGAAGCCATGCCAGAAGACTTCTCCAAAGGCTCATTACCCTTGAAGCGGTCTGTCGCCGGATTCCCTCGCCTAGAGCGCGGTGATTCGATTGAAGAGCCGCCCCTTACCAGTCGACGTTTGATCAACTCCACAGTGTTTTTGAGAGAAGCTGAAGTTTCGCATTTCGACTTAATCCGCTTCACCGCGTAAATAACGGTTCCATGGTCCTTTCCAAAGCTTGCCGCAATTTCGACTAGTGACAGTTCGGTTAATACACGGATGAGATACATTGCAACCTGACGCGCTTCAGCAATCCGCGCCGTTCGTTTCTTGCCATTGAGAACGGACAGTTCCAAATCGTAGTGCTCAGCGACACCTTGTTTAATTTCATCGGCACCAAGTTGGCATCCACTAGCCGCTCCGCAGATGTCGGAAAGTATTTCACCAACGTTACCCGGATCAATAGGCTCTTCATTCATGGTAGCAACCATTGCTACCCTAATGAGAGCACCCTCAAGGACACGAACATTTCCATTCACACGCTCAACGATGGCATTAATCAGCTCGTCGCTGACATTCATGTTCCAGTCATCGCGCTTACAGCGTAAGATCGCCGCTCGAGTCTCGAGCCCAGGACGGTTAAGCTCCGCGCTAAGCCCCCACTGGAAACGGGAAACAAGTCGGTCCTCGAGTTGGTTGATTTCGGAAGCTGGGCAGTCACTCGCCAAGACAATCTGTTTCCTTAAGTCTGCCAAACTGTTAAAGGTATGAAAGAACTCCTGCTGAAGGCCCTCCTTACGACCGAGAAACTGGACATCGTCAATCAAAAGCAAATCTGCCTCGCGGTATTTCTTACGAAACGATACCAAGGAATTCTTTTGAATTGCGTCGATATAGTCATTAGCGAATTGCTCAGCAGTAACGAAGATTATTTTTGATTTCGGGCGCCGCCGAAGAGATTCCCACCCGATACCGTGGAGCAGGTGCGTTTTGCCGAGGCCACAAGCCGAATGGAAAAACAAAGGCTGATAAGTTTTTCCAGGACTCTCCGCAACTGCCTGCGCTGCGGCCCAAGCTAGCTCGCTGTTATCACCGGGCACGAAGTTATCGAACCGAAAAATTTCAACAAGACCGGCAAGACGCCCACGCTCGAGAAGTCTCTGTTCTGAGACTTTTTCCACCAGGACGCGCGGCTTTAATTTAGTTGGCTTATCTTTCTTTGAGCGTCTCGAACGCTTCGCAGAACTCGAACCTTTTGACTTCGTCTTCGAGGTGACTTCGAAGATAATACCACTGCAGACGCAAAGATACTTCTGAAATATAGATATTAAGATTTCTTTAAAATTTTCTTCCACCCAGATAGAATACATCGAACCAGGAGCCCTGAGGGTCACTAAACCATTTTCGATTTTGGTAAGTTTGAACTCACTGAACCAGAGATCAAAAGTTGAATCACCCAGTTCCGAGCGGAGATCGGCAGAGACGGAGTTCCAGAGCGTCTTGAGCTGAGATTTTTTTGGCGGGATGCTGCAATCGAGCGGTTGGGTGTTGTGCATTCTCGAGTGATTTGTGTCGGTTTCGGGGAAAGGGCGGGAACTTATTTCCCGTTACCCTCCGAGAGAGATATTGAAAGTTATAAAACGTTAACTATAAACGCGTTGTAATTTTCAGAGAGAAATTCCACTTTTCGAATCCTAAAGGATCTAAAGCTTTACTTCTATCTTCTCTGGGCCTCTGACCTCGACCTTGGAATTAGTGTTAGGATTGCTCCAACTAATCCAAAATTAAGTCATTTGCCCTGCTCGAAGCGGCGAAGGCAGAGTTACATTTCCGACGAAAAAGGACAACCTGAAAGTGTCGAATCTATTACCTTTTTTACGTGCAGGGATTGGTGTTTCTGAAATCAGCTATTGCGTATTCTAATGACTGAAATTTTTAGAAAACCGCTCAAGCATTTAAAACATTTTAGAATTCTAAACCACCCTCTTCGGAAAGAGTAGGCCACAACCGATCGTGAGAAAAGTCGTGATGGGCCACATCCATGCTGATGACAGTGTCGGCTTAATCGTTTTGCTCTCGCCTTCGACGAGCTGGTAGGTCGGTAGGTTTGCTAGGGCCTCAGCCAGACCATCGTTCATGAACAAGACCCAGACGTCCGTGCGAACAAAGATCACCAGGACGAAGGATATCACTGCACCAACAACAAGACCGAGAACGCTTCCCTTTCCCCTGCCCCAAAGGGCCATGAAAAACATACCAAGCAAAGGGCCAACGGTGTAGGTTGTCATCCCAAATGCCAGCGGCAGGATGTTGACCTCGGTCTTCTCTTTAACAGCAAGAAGAGCAAAAGTGAACCCAGTCAGAAACACACCCCATACCAGCACGAGGATGCGCGAAAGGCGAACGAGGCGCTTATGCTCTTCTTCCGTGTATTCGTGATCTGTCTTTGCAAACAGCGACAGCGTCGTCTGACTCAATGCCGCCAAGATTGAATCCAGACTTGAGATAGCAGCGGCGAAGATGCCGGCGAGAATCAATCCCCTCAATCCCATGGGTAACTCAGTCACAATCCAGACTGGAAATGCCATATCCGGGGTCTTCGGCTGCCCTTCCTGCCATCTCATCGCGTCCATGATAAGCGGATCTGTAGGAGGATTGATGCGGTAGAAGACGAACAGCGCAGCGCCCACCATCAGCATGAGGACGGTGACAAGTTGCCCGACGGAGCTCCAGATAATCGCCTTTTTCGCATCTGATGAATTCTTACAGCAAAACATGCGCTGGGCGTTGAGCTGATCGACGCCAAAGGCATTCAAGTTCAAGAATGGCACTGCAAAAATTGCGACCCAGAACGTAAACTGCAGATCCTTATCGAAGCTGAAGTTAAACACACGCATCTTGTCGATCGTGGTGCCGTCAATCAATTCTACGTGATGAGCAGTGTCGAACAGGGTCGCCCAACCGTTCTCAAATCCGCTCACCATCCAGAGCAGGGCAATCGTTCCCCCCGCTACGAAAAGACCGAACTGCATCACATCAGTCCAGATCACCGTGCGCATGCCACCCATCAGAGTCCAACCGATCGCAAACAGGCCGATGATGACAATGCACCACTCCAACGGTAGAGGAGTCACAATCTTGAGCGGCAAAGCTGCTACAAGGACCCTGACACTCTGCGCAAGAATACTGCCGACCGTGAAAAGAACCGTAGCCAGCTTCTTCACTCCCAAGCCGAGCTTATTGCCCATATAGTCGTAGGGGCTGAAGATATCTTTCTCGTAGAAAACTCTCACAAAGAAGAGCCCAACAAAGATCCGCGCGACGATCGATCCGATGGCCCATTGCAGGTAGGTGAAGTCGCCTTGCAGAGCCATTACCGTCCCGGGCACGCCAATAAACGTCACGCCACTGATCTCAGTGGCGATGATTGATCCGCTCACAGCCGTCCAAGGCAGCGAACGCCCTCCGAGAAAGAAATCCTTAATGTTGGCCTGCTTGCCACGCATCAAGTGGCCGACCCAGGTCGTCAATAGGAGATAGCCGAAAACAACCGCCCAGTCGACGGGAGTGAAAAATTCATTGAGGCCGGACATGAGCAAACGGAGCGAGGAGAATCTACTTTGGATCAGTCAGACGAATTCCAAAAGGAAAAATTCATGGCACAGCTTTTTAGCTATGAGTCGTTTAGCTCTTTAGCCCCAATATTCGACTGCATTATATAAGAAGAGAGCCGAACACCGGCTCTCCTTACAAAGCTAAATCTCTACCAGCTAAACAGCTTTATTAAACGCGCTTGCGACGACGTTTGATGTGAAGCTGCGCGATTTGCTTCTGGATGAGAATATTGGCTGCTTGAATGTCCTCGGGCAACACTTTCTCAGTCATTGCTTTCTGGGCGCTCTCAAGTGCCTTCTCGACTGCATCTTCATCAATCTCATTTTCACCCATCGCCATGTCAGTGAGGACTGAGACGCGATCGTTAGAGATTTCAACAATTCCCGTGCCAATCGCGAGGGAGTGCTCTTCGCCATCCTTGAGATAGCGAAGTTCTCCTGGTGCGAGCGTGGTCACAAGTGGTGCATGGGCACTGAGAATTCCCAATTCACCCTGAATACCCGGAACGACAACGCTTTCGATCTCGTTGGAAAACGCTTTTTTCTCGGGAGTGACGATGTCCAGCTGCATGGGAAATGAAATCAGTGTGTCTCGGGTAGCGAGGAGTCTTATTTTTCAACCGAGTCGATGCCGCCCTTCATGTAGAAGTTGTTCTCAGGAACTTCATCATGCTGGCCGTCTAGGATCTCTTTGAACCCTTTCACAGTGTCAGCAACAGGAACGTAGACACCGTCAATACCGGTGAAAACTTTCCCAACAAAGAAAGGCTGAGAAAGAAACTTTTGGATCTTACGAGCACGGAACACAGTCAACTTGTCTTCAGGGCTGAGTTCGTCCATACCAAGAATCGCAATGATGTCTTGGAGATCCTTGTAGCGCTGAAGAACGTTCTGCACACCGCGAGCAACCTCGTAGTGCTCTTCACCAACGACGTCAGGAGCAAGCGCGTTAGAGTTAGAAGCGAGAGGATCAACCGCCGGGTAAATGCCAAGTTCAGCGAGAGAACGCTCGAGCACAACCGTTGAGTCAAGGTGGGCAAACGTGTTTGCGGGGGCAGGGTCAGTCAAGTCATCTGCAGGAACGTAAACAGCTTGGAAAGACGTAATAGAACCTTTGTTGGTGGAAGTAATTCGCTCTTGGAGTTGCGCCATCTCGGAAGCTAGCGTCGGCTGATAGCCCACCGCAGAGGGGGTTCGGCCCAAAAGAGCAGACACCTCGGAACCGGCCTGAGAGAAACGGAATACGTTGTCGACAAAGAGAAGCACGTCTTGGTTTTTCTCGTCGCGAAAATATTCAGCCATGGCCAGCGCCGAAAGGGCAACGCGAAGACGGGCACCAGGAGGCTCGTTCATCTGTCCATAAACCAGTGCTACTTTCGACTTGGAAAGATCTTCCTGGTCAATAACGCCGGCTTCGGACATCTCCCAATACAAATCGTTGCCCTCACGAGTTCGCTCACCAACACCAGCAAAAAGCGAGTAACCACCATGCTCTTTCGCGATGTTATTGATCAACTCCATGATGACCACGGTTTTACCAACACCGGCACCACCGAAGGCACCAACTTTACCGCCCTTAGTGAATGGACAAATCAGGTCGATTACCTTGATACCCGTCTCAAGAATCTCGGTCGAACCAGCTTGGTCAGTGAGGCTCGGGGCAGGACGGTGAATCGGGTAAGTCTTGGTTGCGTTTACCGGACCGCGCTCGTCGACGGCGTCTCCAGTCACATTAAAAATACGACCGAGAACACCTTCACCGACTGGCACAGAGATTGGAGCGCCAGTGTCGGTAATAGCCAGACCACGTTTGAGTCCCTCGGAGGAGGACATGGCCACGGCACGAACCCATCCATCACCAAGATGTTGTTGAACCTCAAGGACTAGCTTGATGCTTTCGCCACTCACATCAAACTCCACCTCAAGGGCGTTGTAGATAGCTGGCAGCTTGTCAGCATCGGAAAAATCGGCGTCGATCACCGGGCCGATTACTTGAACGATATTTCCTACGTTACTCATCAGATTGTTGCTCCTACACGTTAAGTGTCTTTGCGTTTTCTATTCGATTAAATTGGGTTGGTGGCGGAGTCCTGCTATTCAAGCGCACGCATCGCCGTGGTGATTTCTAGCAACTCTGCCGTAATGGCTGCTTGACGCTGTTTGTTGTAATCCAGCGTAAGATCTTTGATCATGTCGTTGGCGTTGTCGGTCGCCGCCTTCATTGCTACCATCCGGGCGCTGTGCTCAGAAGCACGAGATTCGAGGATCATCTGGTAAAGCTGGTAATTGACATACTGAGGAACCGTCGTCTCTAGCACGGCAGAGGGGGAAGGTTCAAAAATATAGCCCCCATACTCGGTGCGAGGATCTTCCGGAAGATTAGTTGCTTCAGGCTCTTGGCCTGCACCCATGCCAACAAAGTCCTTATCACGCCCCAAATCAATCGGACTGATCGGAAGCAGCGTTTCAATCATTGGGAGCTGTGTCATGGTATTAACGAAGTTCGTGAAAGCCACTCTCACCCGGGCATAATCTCCACTGAGGAACTTTTCTGTGGCAAACTCAGAAATTTGCTTAGTCGCGAGGAAAGAAACCGGATCGTCGATCTTAAAATCAGCCAGAAGCTCTTTCTTGGACCGAGCTAAGAACTGAGCTCCTTTGCGGCCGATAGTAACATAATCCGCGACGTCACCCACGTCGTCAGTCAATATGCGGAAAAGATTCGTATTCAGGCCGCCGCAGAGACCCTTATCGGTTGAGACAAGGATGACCAACTCCTTCTCACCTTCGTTCTCTTTGAGAAGCGGATGATCCTCTTCGCTAGTCTGCTCTTTCAGGTTCACAAGAACATCATTGAGCAAATCAGCGTAAGGACGGCCGGACATCGCCTGATCCTGTGCCTTCTTCATCTTCGAAGCCGCGACCAGCTGCATGGCCTTGGTAATCTGGGCCGTGTTTTTGACCGACTTAATGCGCCGGCGTATGTCGCGAAGATTTGCCATTACTCAGTATGAATCTCTGCTCAAACAACAATCGAAAATTACCCTTTGTAGGAAGACTTGAAGTCAGCAATAGCCTGACCTAGTTCTTCGTTAATTTCTTCACTGACAACTTTCTCATCGCGAATCTTTGCGAGGAGGGAATCCTTGCGAGTCTCGAGGAATTCGGAAAGCTTCTCTTGGCAGTCCTTAATCTTCTCCACCTCGATATCATCAAAGTGTCCGTTCTGCATCGCCCAGAGGGTGCAGACTTGGAGTTCAACCGGAATAGGCGCATACTGAGACTGCTTGAATAATTCCACAATACGCTGACCACGCTCAATCTGAGCCTTGGTCTTATCGTCCAGATCAGAACCAAACTGGGCGAATGCCTGCAGTTCGCGGAATTGAGCTAGGTCGAGTTTGGTCGTACCAGCCACCTTCTTCACTGCCTTGGTCTGCGCAGCAGACCCCACGCGGGACACGGAGAGACCCACCGAAATCGCAGGCCGAATACCCTGGTAGAAAAGGTCGGTCTCAAGGAAGATCTGACCGTCCGTAATTGAAATCACATTTGTTGGAATATAGGCGGAAACATCGCCGGCCTGAGTCTCGATGATCGGTAGAGCTGTTAAAGACCCTCCACCATTTTTCTCGCTGAGACGTGCTGACCGCTCGAGAAGGCGAGAATGCAGGTAGAAAACATCACCGGGATAAGCCTCACGACCCGAGGGTCGGCGAAGTACTAGAGACACTTGGCGGTATGCCACAGCCTGCTTGGACAGATCGTCGAACACGACGAGAGCGTCCATGCCATTGTCCATAAACCACTCGCCAATGGCAGCACCGGAATAAGCGGAGAGATATTGGTTAGTTGCTGAGTCGGAAGCGGAAGCGGAAACAACCGTCGTGTATTCCATCGCCCCCTCCGCTTCGAGGGTCGTGATCGTGCGAGCAATGTTGGCCTGCTTCTGACCAATCGCAACATAGATACAATAGAGAGGTTTGTGATCTTTCAGTTTGCCTTCCTCGGCTGCCTTGTTTTGACGAGCCTGAGAAATAATCGTATCAATAGCTACGGTCGTTTTACCGGTAGAACGGTCACCGATGATGAGCTCGCGCTGGCCGCGGCCGATCGGAATCATCGCATCGATTGCAGCAATACCCGTCTGAACGGGAACACTTACTGACTGGCGAGGAATAATGCCGGGAGCGATCTTCTCAACCGGGTATGACTCTTCAGATTGAATATCGCCCTTTCCGTCTAGCGGCTGGCCCAGGGCATTCACGACACGACCGAGGAGACCTTTACCTACAGGAACAGAGAGAAGCCGTCCAGTGGACTTAACCTCGTCACCCTCCTTCACGCTGAGACTCTCACCAAGAAGCACACAACCCACCTCGGTTTCCTCAAGGTTCAGCGCCAGACCGTAGACGCCACCGGGAAACTCGATCATCTCGTTAAGCATGACGTCACTCAGGCCTTCCACTTTGGCTACCCCGTCGCCAATTTCGCGGACAATACCCACGTTCGACTTCGACACCGAAGTCTTGAGGGCGGCAATTTCTGATTCCAGTTCTTGGAGAATGTTACTCATGACGTTTGGTCAGGTTTGTCGCGGCGATGATCGCGGCGATGAATTGTTTCAGTAGTTTTGTTTAAAATTTTTCAGAAAGACGCTCGATGCGATTCTTCACACTCCCGTCCCACACGTCGCTTCCGACGCGAATTTTCATTCCACCGATCAAATCGGCATTCAAATTAAATTCGGCAGCGATCTGGTCGCCGTATTTTTTCTTTAAGTCGGTTAAAACAGCGTTTTTTGTCGCTGAATCGAGCTCAATCGCGCTCTCGATTACGGCACGGTTACTACTTTCATTCAGTGTCACCAAGCGCCAGTAGGCGCTAATGACCTGCAGGTAGCCCCTTGGCTTATCAGCGATTAGTTTTTTGACCACTTTCTCCACGATTTCAAGGTCAAGCTTGCCGTCGACTCCCGAAACTGAGAACAGTTTCTTCGCCACACGTGTTGCTTCCTTACCTGATTTCATAGAGCGATTTTAGAATTCTTTCGTTATTAGAGAGCGACCTGCCCGGCGGTCTCATCGTTGATTCGCTTTTGGTCCGAATCATCAAGCACTTTACCAGTCACTTTGGAGGTAGCGTCAATAAGAAGGCGACCAAAATCACTCTTGAGCTCATTCATTGCTTTCTCGTGCTCAAGCTTGGAAGCCTCGCGAGCCTTCTCGATGATACTCTGGGCCTCCTTGACTGCCTCTTGGGTTTTTTGGTTGCGAACCGACTCGGCACTTTCGCGTGCTTCAGCGATCAATCGCTCAGCGTCGCCATTAGCCTCATCCAGCATACCCTGCACCTTCTCCTCAGCTTTCTCTAACTCGGATTCAATCTTCTTCAGATTTTCCTCTCCGTCTGTGATGCGCTGCCGGCGCGCCTCCAGCATGGCAAGAATCGGCCCAAACGCATACTTCGAAAGGATGAAGTAAACGATCAGGACGATGACCACCTGGGATATGAATTTCGGCCAGGCCAAGCCAAATGTTTCAAGAATTCCCTCCATAGCGTTGAGTCGTTGCGTTTAGTGACTGTGTTTAATTTTTTCCAAAAGAGAGTCGGATGCGGTCCGCGACATCTGCTGTCGCGGACCGATCCAAAACTGATCAAGGCTTAGCCCTGAAGCGCCATAATAAAAGCGTAAATCGCAATAGCCTCAGCGAGGGCCATTCCGATAATACCAATGGTAAGAATGTTACCGAAGGCGCTGGGGTTTCGTCCCACAGCTTGGGCAGCTGCCATACCAATAAGGCCAAGGCCAATACCAGCACCAGCACCGGCAACACCGAGTGCGAAGTTACCGTTAAACGCTCCACTGGAAGCGGCAGGTGCAGCTGCTGCGAGGGTAGTTAGGATATCAATCATGTTGATTACTTTCTTTTACTGTTTCTCTGCTACCGTCCACACTTTTCTACGCATGGTCCCAATAGCAAAATTCTATTAATGGTGTTCCTCGTCGTCGTGCGTGGTTGAAAGCTTAATGTAAACACCGCAGAGCAGCGTAAACACCGTCGCCTGGAGAGCACCCACGAGGATTTCTAAAAAATAAAAGGGAAGTGGAAGCGCCACGGAGAGGATCCATGCTACAAATCCAGAGGCACCGAGCACTTCGCCGAGGCCACCCATCGTTACCAAAAGCGTCTCGCCTGCGAATATGTTACCCAGTAATCGCAGCGAGAGCGACATGGGACGGAAGATGATGGAAACAATCTCGATCACACCGACGAAGATAAAGATCGGCATCAAAGCATACTTGAGGAACCCTTGAAGACCTCCCTTGGGACCGAAGATATGAACGATCGTTCCCCAGAGTCCCAACTCGGAAACCGAAAGCCATGCCCAGACAACCATGAAAACGACGGCAAGCGCCAGAGTCATATTCAAATCCGCAGTCGCTGGGCGAAGAATCGGATCACTCACCTCTTTGAGGCTGAGAAAGGCAAGCTTCTCTTCACCAAAGCCAATTGTGCCAACACCGGGAATCAAGCCAAACCAGTTTGCCGTGATAATGAAAATGAAAACAGTCGCGAGCAAAGGAAAAGCTCTCGGAGCAACATGCTTGCCAACGATGCCTTCGACCTGACCATAAAGAAACTCGATGACAAACTCGACAAAGTTCTGCTTCGGCCCGGGAATTAGCTCCATACGCTTGGTCGCCATGCGGACGAAAAGCACAACCGTGAACGTCACAATCGCTGCCACGAGAATAGAGTTAGTCAACCATCCCAACCCCGGAATTTCCGGAGCCGCAATTCCCCCCGCTGCGAGTAGCGGATTCAGTGAATCGAGCGTCATGATTGGCAGGCTGTGTCCCATCAGGTGGAATAAGAGCCCCGCCGAAAAAAGTTAATAAGTAAGAACAGCGAGGGCCTCTCGTTGGGCGCACCCTAAACAATCGAATTGAGGTGGCAAGACGAATTTGTGAAAAACTTCAAAAGCATCTGCAAGGGGGCAACTGAAGGGGACAAAATTGGGTCTAAAACCCTTTCAGAAAGGGGCTCAACGAATCGAGTAGATCCTTCCCCTGATTAATGATCGAGCCGGGATCGAGAGAGTCCGCAGAAGGATCGAGAAACTTCTGTGCCTCGTTCAGCAAACCCTCCGGTAGTTGCTTTAAAATCGCTTCTCCCGCTGCCGCAATGAGACGACCGCTGAGATCCTCTTTCGGCTCCGATAAGGTTCCACTTATCGTCATCGGAGCCCATAGAAATCCGTCACGTTTTTCCACAAAGACAACCTGACTCGCCCCAGGGATCCAACGGAGCGTACCTGGCGTCACGCCAACCTGCAAGATCCCGGCAATTTGCTCCCCTTGAAGGTCGATATCACCCTCCACTCTTACCAAGCCGTCGGCCTGCATGACTAAGTTTCGCAAGCTAACGATCTTGCCATCGCTTTTGAAATCAGTTTTTGCCTGACTCAGGTTCAAATATTCAAACTGATCGTTGCGAGTATATTTCGCTATAACCGTCAGAACCGGGATATTTTGGACCACCGCATCTGCGACGTTAATCGTTCCTTCGTAAACAAAATCTCCGGGACGACCCGTTATCTTAACCGGGCCCTCAATGATTCCGCCGATCCGATCTTTCCATTCTGCTTCGAGCAACTCATCGACATCAATCGATGAAATATCCAGATTGAAGTCGAAGTTTCCCTCCTCGGCAAAACTGATCTCACCCGATCCATCGATATACCCTTCGTCATAAATCCCAAGAGCGCACCGATCGATATATAGTTCGGTGGTTTGCCAGCGCATCGACAGATCTTTGATGCGTAGCTCCGGTTGGTCGGGCAGGCGTAGCTTTCCCCCGGTCCCCTTTACCTCCCACACACCCGTCTCAAAGTCAGGATTAAACTTGCCGCGGACACCACTCAATTCAAAAGGCCGGGTATTGCTGGGCTTGTCCTCGACAATCACCGATGCGGTGGCCACGCGGATTTCCTCGAGATCGACACGATTCGGCACGAACTGCTGAAGAAAGTTCGGCAAGCTAGGTCCGGAAACGATAACTTCCGAGTCACCACCGCCAGATGGGCGCTTTTTCTTTTCCTCAGAGAAGACAATATTCAACCGGTTCACTGTCATTTCAGGAATGATGACGGTCTGCTCCTGAATCCCTCCAAAGTTAGCGCGAACACCATCAAGGCCCAGCAATGAGAATGCTGCATCCTCGTATCCCTTCGCCTCGAATATGTCAGCGTAAACCTCCGAGCCCTGCCAAGTCATCTCCGGCATTTCAATCTCTGCCTTTAGAGCCACCCCTGCCTTCTGGACCAGTAAGTCGCGAAACTCATCACCTTTGAGCCATCCCTCAACAGCCGACTTTACCGCGACCAGTGCCACCACCATGACGACAAGCAGCGTGGCGCAAACAAAGACTACCGCGATGACCGGATTGACTCGGCGTGACCTCGAAGAATTACCTTTGCGTTTTTTCGGCATCGTCTTAACAAACGCCACAATCCCGACTCGGGTAAAGGAATAAAATCATCGGTTTTCAGTCCCTCTGTGTTTCGATGCCGCAATCGCGCAGCATCACTCAACTCGGTAAAGGTGACGGCTACCCCAAATCAGCTATCTTCTATGATTGCACGCCCGCTAGAAGCCACCTAAAACTGTAAGCGTGCTAGAGCTAGAAAATATCCAATTTACGGTCCAAAAGGGTCGGGAAGAACTCCGTCTCCTTAAAGACGTCGATCTCAAAGTTCCTACCGGACATTTCATGGCCATCGTCGGCCCCTCCGGTTGCGGAAAGTCGACGCTTTTGAAATTGATTGCTGGGATCAATCAAGAAACCGACGGTAGCATTTTTTGGGGAGGGAGAAACCTTTCCGAAGAAGGCGATCTTGAACATTCCGAGATCGGATACGTGCCTCAATTCTCAATCGCTTACGAAGAGCTCACGGTTGAAGAAAATATCGAGAGCACTATTCGTCTCCGCGCCAAAACAAAAGGGCGCGATGCCTTTTACGAGCTAGTTGATCGTGTTCTTGCCGCGACTGGGCTGGAATCCATTCGGGACCGTCAAGTTAGGGTGCTTTCAGGCGGGCAAAAAAGGCGACTTTCTCTAGCACTTGAGCTCGTAACCGAACCTGTCCTCCTTCTCTGCGACGAAGTCACTTCGGGCCTCGATCCTAAGAGCGAACAAGAAATCGTTAGGTTGATGCATCAACTTAGCCGCAACGAGCACCGCATCGTCGTTAACGTCACTCACTCCCTTGCCAATTTAGAACTCTATGACTCAGTCCTCGTTCTCGACGCAGGATATGTCGTTTATCACGGACCACCCCGCGCCATTGAGCACTACTTTTCTGTCGAGAAAGCTGAGGATGTTTACCCACAGCTCGCCAAGAGAGAATCAGATGCCTGGTCCAGTAGTTGGGGCAAACACCGTGACGCCTACTACGCAGATTTCACCGCTCCCAACACCTTACCTGAGGGTTCGGTTTCAGCGGAAACACCCGCAGCTGCGAGCCAGTTCTTTGCCCTATTAATGCGAAGGTGGAAGATCTTCTTCCGAGACTGGGGAGGCTTATTACTCCAGTTTGCCATCCTTATCGGCTTTCCCATATTGGTGGCCGTGTTTGAACTGGATGGGGTTGAACAAACGGTCAGACTTTCGGATGCTTATCCCGATTCCCCTGCTGCCTTCGAAGCTGATGTGAAGGATCGCACCTTCAACTTAAACCTCGGCGGTCTGGTTTCTGGACTCGTCATGTTTCAGGTCATTCTCCTCACCCTAATGGGTTCAAATAATGCCGCCAGAGAGATTGCCGCAGAACGTCAAATTTTTGAAAAGGAGAAGCTCGGCGGTGTTAGGCCGGGGGTCTATGTGGCTAGCAAGGTCGCTTTTCTGTCCGTGCTTGTAATCATCCAATCGCTCTGGATGTCGATCTTCGTGCATAGTATCTGCCAAATTCCAAGCGAATCTATGGTTGCCCACACATTGCTCCTTCTACTGGTTAACGGAGCCATGACTTTCATTTGTTTGGGTATCTCCTCCATGTCCAAAACCGCCGATCAGGCGTCGTTACTCAGCATCTATCTGGTCGGCTTCCAACTCCCCCTCTCCGGGGCTGTATTGGCTCTACCCGAATGGGCTGGCTGGATGACACGTCCGTTCATCTCGGCCTACTGGAGTTGGTCCGGAGTCATGGACGGGATGCAGAGCAACTACCTTCGTTACATCAAGGAGGTGACCGAAACCTGGCTTGGACCGATGTGGCTTTCCTTCGTGGTTCTGATCACGCATGTCGCCATCGGATTGTTTATCGCCTACATCGGAGTAAAACGCCCCCGCTGGCATGGTTGATCTCGAGGCGCTCTCTCATGACTGCCAACGAAGAACTAATCGAATTTTTGCGAGATTACGTCACTCCCAACAAGCAGGAGAAAATTGCCGCCGTCCTCGAGGATCGCACAAGGCATCTCGCCCTTGTTCTCGAAGATATTTATCAGCCTCACAACGCGAGCGCCTGCCTGCGTAGTTGTGACTGTCTCGGCGTTCAGGACATTCATGTCGTGGAGCGACGCAACGAGTACAGGCCTAACAATGAAATTTCAATGGGCAGCGCCAAGTGGCTCACAATGCATCGCTACCACCAAACTGGGTCATGCATTGACTCCGTCAAAAAGCGTGGTTACCGACTCATCGCTACCACTCCCAATGCTGACGGTTATGATTTGCTGACCCTTCCACTCGACCAACCCGTCGCCATCATGTTCGGCACCGAAGAACAAGGACTTTCCCAGGAGGCGCTTGAAGCGGCCGATGCCACGCTTCGCCTCCCCATGTACGGCTTCACTCAAAGTTACAATATCTCCATCGCTGTCGCCCTCACCTTATCAAGATTGGTCGAACGTCTTCGAAACTCTGACCTGCCATGGAAACTGGATGAAGCTGATAAAAAGGAAATGACATTGGCCTTTTACCGGCGCATCGTGAAACGACACGATCTGCTAGAGGAGAACTTCTGGGCGAACCGCCCAGACTAACCCACTGTTCTATCGCGCACTCCGCTTCCCACCATGCCTGATTCCCCGAAACAGAGCCACAACCAGCCGTCTCTTTTCGACGAATCCCATTCCTCCCAAACCAAGGTTCCAGGCATAACCCGCATATTTTCCGGATGGAATGAATCTGTCATTCGAAACACCGTCGATCACCTCACCCGTGACTGGGACCCGTCTTCGCCTCTCGACCTCTCCGACGCCCTGCTCGTCGTCCCAACTCGCAACGCAGGTCGCCGCCTTCGGGAAACACTGGCCATACGCGCAGCAAATCATGACACCACTGTATTCCCTCCCCTCGTCACCACCCCGGACTTTCTCATTTCGCCCGACCGGATGCCGTCCGTCGCGCTTTCCAACCGCGTTGCCTCCTCACAAGAAACCCACTGGATCTGGGCCGCGCTTCTGCTCAAACTTCCGCTCAAAGAATACCGCCGAAATTTCCCCGTTGACCCGGTAGAACGCTCCCTTCGCTGGGCCTGCGAAACTTCGGACGACCTGCTTCAGGTAAGGCGCCTACTCGTTGAGTCCGGACACGACTTTGCCAGTGCTGCTGAAACCTTGGCCGCAGAGGAAATGGAACCCGCGCGGTGGAAGGAACTCGCCCGACTCGAAGCCCACGCGGTCAATGAAGCCAAGCAGTGCGGTCTCAACGACGAAGCTGTTGTCCAACTTTCTCTCCCAGACCAAAGTCAACCGCCTGCGGAATTCACCCGCCTTATTGTCTGTGGTGTGGCTGACCTGCGCCCTCTCGCCGCTAGTGTGCTAAAGACCTGGTCGTCACATCTGCCGGTCGAGCTTCTCGTTCACGCCCCACCATCGGAGTCCGGCCGGTTTGATGAGTTTGGCCGACCGGCTCCCGCCGAATGGATGAACAGCGCTATTCCCATTCCCGATCCTGATACGACCATTCACCGCGCAAACAACCCGAAGGAACAAGCGGACCTTACCTTCAACCTGCTGCGCGAACTGG
>DCQY01000060.1 GCA_002323995.1 Akkermansiaceae bacterium UBA1506
GGTTTTACTCTCAAGGAGACGTTGAGCGATGACGCGGCGCATGCCGGTCAGCGGTGTGTTATCGTTAGTGAGCCCAACTGTGGATGGCAGAAGGCCAAGATCGCTGCCGCTGCCGCTGCCTCCGCTAGGCGCGTATTCGACATCTTCTTTGACGATGCGACCGCCGGTGCCACTTCCACGTATGCGCGATAAATCGACACCTAGTTCGGCTGCAAGTTTGCGGGCAACTGGAGAGGCTTTTATTCGCTTACCACCAGCAGAAGGCGCTGGAGTTGAGTGTGGATCCGACGCTGGCGTTGGCTCGGTCGTCTTTACCGTGGCAGACGCGTTAGTTTGCGGTGCGATTTCCGAAGGGGCCGCTTCTTCGATAGGAGCGGCTTCAACGGTCGGGGGATTGTCGGCATCTTCAGGTGGTTCTTCACCCTCTTCGAGGATCAGGGCAAGAGTGGCTCCAAGGGGTGCGCTTTCGCCTTCTGCGACATAAATCTTATGAATAATGCCCTCGTCGAATGATGGCATCGCCATAGTGGCTTTATCAGTTTCTACTTCGGCGATCTCTTCGTCCATAGAGACGGAGTCGCCTTCTTTCTTGAGCCACTTAACGAGGGTTCCCTCGCTCATGGTGTCGCTCAGTTTGGGCATCGTGACGTAGGCAGCCATTTAGAATTTTCTACAGTTAATTGTTATATTGTAATGTTAGGCCTAACAGATAGTCAAAGCGCGCTCTACAATTTCTTCCGGCGCGGGCAGTTGGAGTTTCTCGATCGCTGGGCTGTAGAATGCCGGAGCATCTGCGCTGGTGATACGCAGCACGGGAGCGTCGAGATCATCAAAGGCTTGTTCCATGATCATGGAAGAAACTTGAGCGCCGATTCCACAGAAGGGCTTATTTTCTTCGACGTAAATGGCGCGGTGCGTCTTTCGCACTGATTCCATGATGGCCTGCTCGTCGAGCGGGCGAATGGATCGCAGGTCGAGAACCTCAGCGTTGATATTATACTTGTCGGCAAGGATGTCAGCGGCGGCGAGTGAGGTCACCACGGCCCGTCCGTGGGCGATCAATGATATGTCGGCTCCTTCCCGCTTCACCTTAGCTTTGCCGATCGGGACGATGAGTTCTCCATCGTCGAGTTCATCATTAGAGGGAACTTCTCCACTCATACCGTAGAGCACGGTGCTCTCCATGAAGTAGACCGGATCGTTATCCCTAATCGATGATTTAATGAGTCCCTTCACGTCGTGGGCATCTGAGGGTGATACCACTTTGAGGCCTGGCATGTTTGCAAAAATATTTTCTGGAGTGTGCGAGTGAGTGGCTCCTACATTAGTACCACCGTTGGCAGGTCCGCGGACCACAATGGGGACGTTAATGAGACCGCCGGACATGTAGCGGCAGGTAGCCGCATTGTTCATCATCTGGTCGAATGCAACATAGGCGAAGCTGTAGAACATCAACTCCATCACTGGGCGAACACCGAGCATCGAGGCGCCGATTCCCATACCGATGAATCCGGCTTCTGAAATGGGGGCATCGATAACGCGCTTGTCGCCCCACTTGTTCCAAAGTCCTTCTGTAACTTTATAAGCTCCATTGTATTCGGCAACTTCCTCACCAATGATGACAACGTTGTCGTCATGGGCGAGTTCTTCGTCGAGTCCTTCACGGAGAGCTTCACGATAGGTGATTTCGCGTGGCATATCTTTTTAAGGAAAAGTAAATAGGGTTTTGGGCGGGTGGCCAGACAGGATTCCGTTGGGCTTAGCCATGGAAAAAGTGACGCCCGGTGCGTCCGGCTTCGGTATTGTTGTCAACTTCCCAATAGATGTCGTCGAAGATCTCGGACTCGTCGGGATAGGGGCTCTTGATCGCAAATTTGGCCGCGGCATCGGCTTCAGCTCCAGCTTCCTTATTGATTTGCTTGAAGTCATCGGTAGTAATGACGCCTTCTTCGATGAGGGTGTGAGTCCAAAAATCAATCGGGTCATGTTCATCCATGTATTCCCTAATTTCTTCTTTCGTCCGGTATTTCTCGGCGTTGGCATCTGCCACGGAGTGTCCCTTGTGACGGTAGGTTTTGATCTCGAGGAGGGTGGGGCGTGAGTGTTCGTGGGCACGCTCGACTGCCTTGTTAACGCCGGCACGGATTTCGTAAAGGCTAACCCCATCGATTTTGGCCCAGTCCATGTTGTAACCCTCGGCGCGAGCGGCAAGGCCTTCTTCGGGATGCGCGGAGGAGCGAAGTTGGGAAGTGCCCATGGAGTAACCGTTATTTTCGATAATGAAGATAACAGGGAGATCCCAGAGGGCCGCAAGGTTGAGGGCCTCGTGGAAAGCGCCTTGGTTAATAGCTCCATCGCCAAGGTAGCAGAGGCAACACCCTTTCTGGCCGAAATATTTCACACCAAAAGCGAGTCCGGTGCCAAGAGGAGTTTGGCCGCCTACGATGCCGTGACCACCCCAGTAATTTTTGTCTGGGGCGAAATAGTGCATTGATCCACCTTTGCCTTTAGAGCAGCCAGTTTTCTTCCCAAAGACCTCCGCCATGCACTCGTCCATACTCATACCAACAGCTAAAGCATGACCGTGGTCGCGATAAGCGGTGATAACGTGATCGTGCTCGCCTAGTAGGGAGATTGATCCAACCGCGACGGATTCTTGTCCAATGTATAGGTGAAGGAATCCGCCGATTGATCCAGCGTGGTAATGCTTCAGCGAA
The DNA here is from genome assembly GCA_002323995.1 of Akkermansiaceae bacterium UBA1506. Classification (GTDB taxonomy): domain Bacteria; phylum Verrucomicrobiota; class Verrucomicrobiia; order Verrucomicrobiales; family DEV007; genus Arctic95D-9. The sequence goes on from DCQY01000060.1 coordinate 2,718, forward strand.
GTCTGCTCAAATCGTCGAATGCGGACCATGGTGCGAAGCAACCCGATCTTTTCTTCATTACTTAACGAGGCGTTAATCGGATCGTCAGCGTATTCTGCAGTGGATTTTGGTGGAGTCTTTGAGGCCATCTCTGTGAAAAAATTATCCCTCGAGTTGGAAGGATGCGGACGTTAGCTTAAAGTAGCAACTTAGGAAAACGCTAACTCGACGAATTTGGCGAAAAATATGTCGGATTCATGTAAATGTTCCACGTGGAACATTTTAGACAATTGAGATGTTTGTTTACCCAAAAAAATACGACGTACTAATAATCGGAGGTGGTCATGCTGGTTGCGAAGCGGCTTTAGCGGCTTCTCGGGTGGGTGCTCAGGTCGCGATGCTGAGCCAAAACCTCGATACGCTTGGCGCGATGTCCTGTAATCCGGCCATTGGTGGCCTTGGTAAGGGCCACATGGTCCGTGAGATCGATGCTTTGGGTGGGATGATGGGCTTAAATACTGACGCGACAGCAATTCAGTTCCGCACTTTGAACTCCAGAAAGGGGCCCAGTGTCCGTGCGCCTCGAGCACAGTGCGATAAAAAAGCCTACCAGTTCCGGATGAAGTGGTTGTTGGAGGGACAGGGAAATATCGAATTGCATCAGGGCAATGTCGCTCAATTACTGGTCGAGGACGACGAAGTGAAAGGCGTGGAGACTTCACTCGGATTGAGAGTTGAGGCTGTCTCCGTGGTTGTCACGACGGGAACCTTTATGAGAGGGCTGATGCACGTAGGGCTTCAGAATCAGCAAGGGGGGCGCATGGGGGACGCGACTTCCACACTGAGTGACGACCTGATCCGCCTTGGTTTTGAAGTGGAGCGTTTCAAGACGGGAACGCCGTGCCGACTGAACGGCAATTCAATTAACTTGGCAAAGTGTGAGCGCCAGGACGGTGATAATCCTCCGCCCTTGTTCTCTTTCCGCTCCCATTTAGAGGGGAGGGAAGCGGATGATATTTTTAGCCTGAATGACTGGGCGGATCCCTCGTTCCACGTGGAACAACTGCCCTGCTGGATTACCTACACAAATCAGGCCACCCATGACGTGATCAATGCCAACCTCGATAAGTCTCCGATGTATTCCGGGAAAATTGAGGGGGTGGGCCCACGCTACTGCCCTTCAATCGAAGACAAGGTCGTGCGTTTTGCTGAGAAGGAACGGCATCAGGTTTTTCTGGAGCCAGAGGGACGCCAGACCCATGAATATTACGTTAATGGTGTCTCTACCTCTCTTCCATTCGAGGTTCAGTATGAGTTCATTCGCTCAATTCCGGGTCTGGAGGACGTTGAAATCATTCGGCCAGGATACGCTGTGGAGTACGATTACTGCCTACCAACACAGTTATCGCCGACCTTGGAAACCAAGCGAATCGCTGGCCTCTACTTTGCCGGACAAATTAATGGCACCTCAGGCTATGAGGAAGCAGCCGGTCAGGGGTTGGTAGCCGGCGCCAATGCCGCATTGAAGGTTGCTCGTCGTGGCGAGTTTATTCTCGGGAGAGCCGAATCCTACATCGGAGTGATGATCGATGATCTGGTGACTAAGGGAACTGATGAGCCGTACCGAATGTTCACCAGCCGAGCTGAACATCGCCTTCTGCTTCGCCACGATAACGCTGACCTGCGCTTGGTAGAGAAGGCTTACGAGCACGGGTTGATTGATGAGGATTTTAGAGAGCAGACCTTCGAGAAGCGTGAGCGCATTGAAGCATTGACCCATCAACTTGAGAATACTCACACGGCAGAGGGTTCTCTAGCGAAGTGGCTGCGTCGCCCAGAATCCTCCTGGAATGACTTCGACAACGATTTAAAGGGAAACTTCAGTCCAGCCATCTGGGAGCAGACAGAAATAGACATCAAATATGAAGGCTACATTAAACGACAGAGCGATATGGTGGAAAAGACGCGGCGCATGGAAGAAAAGCTGATTCCGGATTGGGTCGAATATGGGGCTATTACTGGCCTTAAGAGGGAAGCCCAGACCAAACTCCAGCACATTAAGCCTAAAACCCTCGGGCAGGCTGGAAGAATTAGTGGAATTACTCCTGCCGACATCTCGCTTCTTGCAGTATGGTTGGAGCGCGGCAGTCGCTGACTCTGTATGCCTAAGGTTTTATTTATTGCGGGACTCGTCCTGTTTTGGTTCCTTCCTTCCGTTCTCGGGGAGGACGAGTTGGTCCGTTTTCCAAAGGACCACGGGTTCTTGCCCCGCAATTGGATCTTGGATCCCATTGGAGCTGAGGTGGAAGTTTTGAAGCCGGAATATCGCGCATCCGCCGAGGCAATCATTCAAAAGGCGCTGGCAAAATACTCCGAAGCGATAGTGAGGGAGTTCCTTGAAGGGGTTTCGATCGTGGGTTCGTTGAGATTCTATGATGTTGGTTACGGGGGCACCTATATGGCGAAGGGCCGCCAAATCGTTCTAGTTTACCGTCCTACGTTTGATGCGCGTGGGTTCGAGCAGCGCTTTCACCATGAATTTGCTTCGATTCTATTGAAGAATAATGAAGCCCTCTTCGATGGTAATCGCTGGCGTTCGGCCAACGGGAGTGATTTCTCTTACCGCGCTCCCGGTATTGTTGAAGAGCAGAGAGGAGATCGCTCTGAGGCGACGCGTGTCCTTGCTGCCGAGCAGAAAAGGACGGGAGGATCGGGTAGTAGCCTTTTGCGATTGGACGAAGATTTGATGGAAGAAGGATTCTTAACCCCCTACAACCGAGTCTCCGTGGAGCAGGACATGAATGAGCTGGCAGCTCATCTTTTTACCAATCCTGATCTCTGGGGTTTTTGTGAACGTTTCCCTCGTATCGACCAGAAAGTTGACGTCCTAATCGACTTCTATCGAAAGCTTGATCCAAATATGGATCGGCTCTATTTTCGGCAGATCGCGATCCAGCCGGGCGCTGCGTCTGAGCCAGAGCTATGAATTCCACCTCTCTTGCACTCGTCAAAATGGCGCTGGAAGAGGACCTTCAAGACGTCGGGGATCTCACCAGCCTCAATTTTGTTGATGAAAATCATGAATCTGTAGGGCGGATCGTTAGCCGCGAGGAGGCTGTGATTTCTGGCCTTGAAGTGGCCGAAGAAGTTTGTTGCGAGGTGGACGGCGACCTGCGTTTTGTCGCTCTTGTCGATAATGGTCAGATTGTGAGGCGAGGAGATGCGGTGTGTGAGCTGATCGGCAAGACCCGCTCAATTTTGACAGCCGAGCGAACTGTGTTGAATTTTTTGCAGCGACTGTCAGGAGTGGCAACGATATCCAAAACTTTTGTCGATCGTATCGAAGGTTCAGGAGCTGTTCTGCTCGATACTCGGAAAACTACGCCGGGTTGGCGAGCTTTGGAAAAAGCGGCCGTGGCTCATGGCGGAGCGACCAATCATAGGGCCGGTCTCTATGACGCGGTCATGGTGAAAGACAATCACTTGGCTGCAAACCTGACGCCAATAAACCTGCCCGAGCAGCTAGAAGCTTTCAAAAGCGATCATTCGGGTCTTAAAATTGAAGTCGAAGCTGATCGATTAGACCAGGTTGAAGCATTTCTGAAGATCGACGGGATCGATGTGATCCTACTGGATAACATGTCTAATCATCAACTCGCTTTGGCGGTAAAGATGCGAGATAAATTAGGCGTCAAGATTAAGCTTGAGGCCAGCGGTGGTGTCACTCTTAAAACAGTTCGCAGCATTGCTGAAACCGGGGTCGATTTTATCTCGGTCGGCGCTCTAACACACTCGGTCCGATCGATCGATCTTGGGCTCGATTTATTTTCATGAGCGACCTTTCCTACGAGTCAGTTTCCTCAGGTTTTCGAGAGGCGATTAGGAAGCAGTTTAGTGCTGAGCAGTTTCATTACCTGCCGGAAACCGGTTCCACGAATGATGATTTGTTGGATAGGATTCGGAGGAAGAAAGCGAGACACCTCGACCTTGTCGTCACGGACCTGCAACACCAGGGGCGTGGAAGAAGGGGTGACCGGTGGGAGGCACCCTCAGGACGAAATTTGCTTTTCTCTCTGGCGCTGAAACTTGAGGAGCCGAAAGCGATTTGGTGTCGGTTACCTCATCTCGCTGCTTTTGTGCTTGGAAAGGTCGTTGAGTCGGTTCTGACAATCAGTGGCAAAATTCAAGCGAAGTGGCCGAATGACCTGCTTTTTGATGAAAAGAAGCTCGCCGGGATACTTGTCGAAACTGTTTTAGTTCCGGAGCCCTATGCTGTCGTGGGGATTGGGCTCAATGTGAATGTGCGTGCTACCGAATTTCCCGAAGAATTGAGAGCGATCGCTACTTCGATTTATGAGCTCGAGAAATGCGAGTCGAGCCGGAGTTTCCTCCTTAGTGAAATTATCAGTGGTTTTGTTAGTTTGTATCCTAACATGCTCACTAATTTTGACGAGGTTCGTGAATGGCTCCATTCCCGAAGTGTTCTGTCTGGTAGGGATATCGAAGTGGTCACGGCGGAGGGGACGGTTCGGGGAATCGGAGCTGGCCTCGGGGAAGACGGAGAACTAATCGTGAATCAGGGTGACCACGGAAACAAATCCATCCTTAGCGCTGAGCGGGTATTGTTCCGTTAGGGTTCGTTAGGTGCAATCGCCCTATTTATTAAGTTGTTTTAACTAATTTTAATCTTATCATTCAAGGAACCTTGGTAATTCGACTATGGCCGACTTCATATTTGCAGACGATTATCGGCTCGAAGAAGGCGCCACGCGGAACTTCTACGAAGAGTTTCTGAAGGGTCTCGTCCATAAGCACAACAACTTGATGGGAGTGATCCAGGGATTCTCGAGTCTCATTCTCTATGACGAGGGGATCAGCAACGAGGTTCGTGAGAGTGCCCAGCAGATGCAGGATGCCGCCAAGACGGCTTCAAACCTAAATCGGGAAGTGTTGATTTCGTCCGGTTGCGGCCGCTGCGACAGTGACTCAATTTCGTTGGATACAGTTTTCACTTATTGGAAATCCAAAGCAGAGGAAGCTTGTGCTGCTGCTGGGGTGACTCTTCAGATTAATTTTCATGAGGGGCTCCCGGCGGTTTTGGGGGATTCCGGGAAGCTGGGCGAGGTATTCACTCAGTTGATCAAAAACGCTGCGGAGGGTGCGGCGGAGACCCCGAACGGTTCTGTGGCGATCGATGCCTTTTCTCCCGGGGAGGCCAGTCCTGACGGCACTGTCGATCTCTTTATTCGCAACACGAGTGTTGAAATGGGGGAGGAAAACTTGAAGCAGTGTTTCGTTCCTTTTCACACCACCAAGGGCGCTGACCATTATGGCCTTGGTTTGGCGACAGCTGCAGTTCTCGCTGGGCAAATGAATACTCGACTTGGGCTGCGCTATGCTGACGGCACCACGACTGCTTGGCTCGCTTTTCCGACCGCCTAGCGGTCTGTGAAGATACCATAGCGTTTTGCCTTTTCGCGGAGAGTCAACCGAGATAGCCCCAGCCATTTTGATGCCTTACTGATATTGCCTTCGCTTCGGTCGAGAGCGGCTTCGATCAGGTGAGCCTCGATTTTTTCCACTGCGATTTGATGCACATTTTCGAGCAGTCCGTCGGCTGCGTCTAACACCAGTTGTCGGCAATAATGCTCGACTGAACCCGCTTCTTTAGTGTCCTGATCGGGCGGTTCCGTCTCCACAAGAAGTTCGTCGATTGTTTCACGGTCAATCGCGTAACCGCGGGAGCGAAGCAGTGCTTTTCGTACGATATTTTGTAGCTGCCTGACGTTTCCGGGCAGCCTTGAAGATTCAAGACGTGAAACCGCGCTGCGAGTGATGGCGGTGGGGGGAACTACAAGTTCTTTGCTGAATCGTTTCAGAAAGAATCCCGTCAGGAGTTGAATATCGCCAATACGGTCTCGAAGGGGTGGTAGTTTTATCGTAGCCACGTTAAGGCGGTAGAAGAGATCTTCGCGAAAATCGCCCTCGGCGATCATCTTTTCGAGTGAGCGGTGTGTCGCAGCGATGATTCGGACATCGACTTGAATCTCTTCAGAGCCACCAACCCGTTGAAATCGCTTTTCTTGAAGAACGCGAAGCAGCTTGGCTTGGAGGGAATGATTTAAATCGCCAATCTCATCGAGGAAAAGGGTGGCGCCGTTTGCTTGTTCGAACTTTCCGACCCTTGTTGCTACCGCTCCCGTGAAGGACCCTTTTTCATGCCCGAAAAGTTCCGACTCGAGCAGATTTTCCGGTATTGCTGCGCAGTTGATTGTGATGAAGGGTTTGTGTGCTCGGTGACCGTGCTGGAAAATAGCTCTGGCTACGAGTTCCTTTCCTGTTCCTGTTTCGCCACGAATCAGAACCGTTACGGGTGTGGCTGATACCCTTCCAAGTGCTTTGTAGACGTCCAGCATTGCCCGGCTATTGCCCACCAGGGTGTCGATACCCTCGCTGAATTCATCACGAGGATCGATGGCCACGGGTTCGCTGGCCCGTCTCGAGCAGTCGATTGCCTCCTTGATCGCCCGATTGAGATCGGCAGTCGAGATGGGTTTGGGGAGAAAGTCGAACGCACCAGCCTTGACCGCTTCAATGGCAGATCGGCTGTCGGATTGATCGCTTAGTGCGATAAAAGGTGGCTGAGGATGAAACTTCTGTAATTTTTGTAACAGAGAAAACCCTCGTCCATCGTCAAATGTGAGATCGCTGATAACGATATCGAAATCACCTGAATCCAGTTCATCGATAGCGCTTTGCTCATTCGCGG
>DCQY01000045.1:0-8168 GCA_002323995.1 Akkermansiaceae bacterium UBA1506
TTCTTAGGAGCGGCCTTTTTCTTGGCTACCTTTTTCTTAGCTGCCTTCCTCTTAGGGGCTGCCTTTTTCTTGGCTGCTTTCCTCTTAGGGGCTGCCTTTTTCTTGGCTGCTTTCCTTTTAGGGGCTGCCTTTTTCTTGGCTACCTTCTTCTTAGGGGCTGCCTTTTTCTTTGGCGCTGCCTTTTTCCTAGCTACCTTTTTGCGAGGAGCTGCTTTTTTCTTAGGAGCTGCCTTTTTCTTGGCCGCTTTCCTAACGGTTTTCTTTTTCGTTGCTGCTTTTTTCATGGGCGCGGGATCCTAATGACTAATGCTTAAAATAGTGGAGACTTTCTTGATAAATGTCACCTCTTCTTTCTTGCTCTTGTCTTTTTCTTATTCCCGGTTCGTCCCGGGAAAGTGAGTTCAGCAACACCGGATTTATCGAGGTCGCCGATACCTAATTCTATCATGCGGTCATATTGACTTTTTGTCGCCGCGTTAAGAGGTAGGTTAATTTTTTTAGATTTTGCTAGTGATCCGGCAATGCCGGAATCCTTAGCGGCATGCTCAGCCGAGAACCAGCATTCGTGGTCGCGGTCGATCATGTCTTCAGAATCAGTTTCTAAAACTCGCGAGTTCGCTCCGGTCTGTGAGAAGATTTCGCAAATCATGTTGAGGTCGTGGCCAAGGGCTTTAGCAAGACCAAGACCTTCGGCGAGGCCAGCGGTATTGACGTTCATTACCATATTGACCAGGGCCTTAACTTCCGCTGCTTTGCCAACCTTGCCGATATGTCGAAGATTTACGCTAAGGTTTTCGAGAAGCTTTTTGTTTCTTTTGAAGATGGCATCGTCTGCTCCAACCATCAGGTAGAGTTGGCCGGTGCGGGCGTGACTGATGCTGCTCGCCATGCACGCTTCGATGCAGTGGGCTTTACGACGCCTTGCCGCCGTGGAAATAGTTTTCTGGATATCCGGACTCAGAGTCGCGCAGTTGATGAAAGTTTTTCCTGCCGCTGCGGTAAGCAGGCTATCTTTTTTTCTGAGGAAGATTCTCTTCATCGCAGCATCATTAGTGACAACGGTGAATATGATATCTGCTGCTTTGGTTACATCAGCCAGCTTCGTGCAGGCTGTTGCACCAATCTCTTCAGCTAACTCTTTTGCAGCAACACGATCTATATCAAAGACCGCAGTGATGTTGTAGTTGAGGTCGTTGAGGTGACGGGCCATGTTAGCTCCCATGCGACCAACGCCAACGAAACCAATTTTTTTCGGACTGGGACGCCTTGGGGATTTTTTTTTAACTGCTTTCTTGGCCATGCTCTTATTGCTGAGTAATCAAGAATTGTTAAATGTTTACCTTATTTATTGATAACGCCAAGGTTTTTTTATGAAAGAGACAGCAGGGGATTTTAAGTTGAAGCGTTCTTTCACTAACGCGTTTCGCGGTTTTTGTTGGGTATTAAAGACTGAATGGAACTTCAGAATTCATCTAGGGATGTGCGTAATAGCTGTGATGTTAGGGTTCGCTCTTGAGATTTCATTATTCGAATGGTTGGCTCTGATTCTGTGTTCTGCTCTGGTTATTGTCTCTGAAGTTTTAAACACAGCCCTTGAGTATCTCGCTGACGCCGTCCACCCCGAAGTTGATCGCCGCGTTGGGCGGTCCAAGGATACTGCAGCTGCAGGAGTGATGATCGCGGCAGTTGCAGCCTTCGTGGTCGGGGCTATCGTTTTTCTTCCAAAGATATGGGATTGGTTAACGAAATTAATCGAGAATTAAGTTCTCCTGCGTGGTTGGCAGGCCTTGAGGCCGTGTTGGATCCCGAACGTATTTCAGTTGCGGCTGAGACGCTCGCAGATTTTGGCACGGATCGTTGGCATGCTTCAGCGAAGCCCGAAGCCGTGGTGCAAGCACTCAGTCGTGACGACGTGGTTGCGACGATGAAATTTGCAAATAAGAATGGGATTCCTGTAACCACTCGTGGCAGTGGAGTGGGCTACGTTGGTGGTTGTGTGCCGGTGTCGGGGGGTATTCTTCTTTCGGTAAAGAAAATGAATCGTATCCTTGAGGTGAACTCAGGAGATGGTGTCGCAGTAGTCGAGCCTGGCGTCATTCTCAATGATCTTCAAGAGATGGTTCGCGAGTGCGGTTGTTACTATCCTCCCGATCCTGCGAGCTTGAAAGAATGTTCAGTGGGGGGAACGATCGCTACAAATGCTGGAGGTCCGAGATGTGTGAAGTATGGTGTCACGCGCCACTACATTCTTGGTCTCGAAGTGGTCTTACCAACTGGTGAGGTTCTCGAAACAGGAGGACGCTGTCATAAGAATAAAACTGGTCTTGATTTGATTGGTATGTTCGTGGGATCTGAGGGGCTACTGGGAGTCATCACCAAGGCAACCTTGCGATTAATTCCGCATCCAGAAGCACGCGCCATGCTGACGGCGGTTTTTCCTGAGTTTGAAGCGGCCGCCGTCGCGGTGCAGACCATTCTCAATTCCGGATGGCAACCCTCCGGTTTGGAGATTACCGATGGCTTTACTTTGAGTGCTGCGCGAGATCGTCTGGGATCTGAAGTCTTGCCTGCTGGCGATGCGCACTTGATTGTTGAGTTAGATGGCCGTCAGGACTCCGTACTCAATGACCTTGCCCATCTCCGGGAATTGATTGAATCGCTTGGCGCCAATTCAGTCGAAGAAGCTCGCGATAAAGAATCGTGTGAAGCGATTTGGAATTTGCGACGTGAGTTCTCTTATTCGCTTCGTGACACCGGTTTAATTAAACTTAACGAGGACGTCGTAGTTCCGCGATCAAAGTTAGTCGAGTTGGTTCAGTTTGCCAGAAAGTTGGAGTTGGAAACTGGAATTCCCGTTGCCTGTTTTGGTCATGCTGGGGACGGGAATATTCATACTAACCTTATGGTGAAGGATTATGACATTGATGATGCAGCACGTGAGAAGGCGGATGCGGCATTGGATATTCTTTTCAAATGGATCATCGAAAACGATGGGCAAATTACTGGTGAACATGGCGTGGGGCTCGCGAAGAAACGTTGGTTCAAAGATGCTGTTTCTCCGATTTCGCAAAACGTCCATCGACAACTGAAAGCGACGCTTGATCCGAAAGGTATCCTCAATCCTGGTAAGTTTATTGAATCTTAGGCTTTCGAGATGACAGTCGAAATACCCAAAAAAAATCAGAAGTGCTCCGGTCTTTCCAAGTTGGTATAGGAAGAGCCCCTACGCGACCTGTCAATTGGATCAAGCAGGTGCCACGTCCGTTTCTCTAAATTCACCAAGTCCTGGATGGCGATAAGAAATAGAAAAATTAGTCTGTGGAAGAGGCGGGCTTGGGTATCCGAGTAGAGCTTCAGGAACTCAAATGAAGTATGTAGCTCATATAATAACGGCCATTATTTGGACTGGAACCATATATGCACAGGAATATCCACTGTGGCCAGAAGGCAAAACGCCCTATGCGCTTTCGATTGATGGAGAAACTGGATCACCCCTGGTGACCGTGTATCCGAGTCACAGGAGAGATAATCACACCGGTGCTGCTGTGGTGATTTGTCCCGGTGGTGGTTACGGTGGTCTCGCAAAAGACCATGAAGGGCATCAGCCGGCGACTTGGTTTCTGCAACAGGGTGTGACTGCCATTGTTCTGCAGTATCGACTTGGCAAAGAGGGGCATCATTATCCGACGCAGTTGGCAGACGTGCAACGGGCCATCCGCTGGACGAGGTCTCAAGCTGAAGAGCTAAAGCTGGACGCAAAACGGGTAGCGGTGATGGGATTCTCTGCGGGAGGGCACCTCGCCAGCATGGCAGCGACCTTGTACGAGGAGCCCGCCTATGCCCCCACTGATCTGTTGGATAAACTCAGCGCGAGGCCGGACTTTGCCATTCTTTGTTATCCGGTGATTTCAATGGATTGGGAGGTGTCTCATGGGGGCTCTCGCAAAAACCTCTTTGGTCCGGACCGAGTGAACGATGATGAACTGGCTAAGAAGTTGTCATCAAATCTCAACGTAACGGAAGACACGCCACCCACTTTTCTCTTTCAAACCAACGAGGATGCTGCAGTACCTGCTGAGAATGCAACTCTCATGTTTCTGGCGCTGCGTGAGCACGGGGTGCCGGTGGAGTATCATGTTTATCAGAACGGTCCTCATGGAGTCGGTCTCTATCGAGGTGATCCCGTGTTGGGAACGTGGTCTGAGCATCTTGCGGCATGGCTTAAGACGAACTTCTTTTACTCGCCTGAGGTGGATCGTGCGGCCGTCAAAGGAACGGCGAACTTGGATGGTCATCCCGTGGCCTGGGGGGTCCTGACCTTTTATCCGGAAAACTCAAATTTGCCACCCACATCGATTCGCATTCGCCGCGGGAAGTTTTCTGCGACGGAAGTGGTTGGGCCCGTGTTTGGCAAAGCAAGGGTAACGTTCGAAGGGAGTGTCTGGGAAACGACCGGTGCGGATGAGGATAAAGTAGTTCGCCTTTCGACCTTGTCTCCGAAAGACGAGCAACCGATCGAGATAAAAATCGAAGCCGGTGCTCAACCGATCAGCCTAGAGTTCCGCTCTCGATAGCGCTTTTAGTCTTCTTCAGGGACGAGCGCATACTCTTCGAGAATGCTGCGCGAGACGTGTTGAAGAGCCATTTCTGAGGTCGCCTCCAGAACCACGGGGCAGGCGAAGCCGGAGTCCAGTGCTTCTTTCCACCGCCCGGCGCAGACGCACCAGCGGTCACCTGGATTGAGACCGGGAAACCCATACATAGGCATGGGGGTGCTGAGATCGTTTCCGGACGCTTTGCTGAATTCGAGGAAGTCTTCAGTGACTTCGCAGCAAACGGCGTGGCAGCCATGATCTTCTGGGCCGACCTGGCATCTACCGTCGCGATAAAAACCGGTGAGCGGATCCATGCTGCATGGAATTAGGTCGCCGCCGAGAACGTTTTTGTTGTCTTGGTGTGGCATGGTTTAACTTGCCATCGGGGAGGACCGTTTGTCATCTGGAAAACGTAGGTGGAATATCATCTGCTGCTACGTCCAACGTTAACTGGTCCGCACCTGTTTCGGTAGAGTAAGAAGAACGATCCGGAAACGGCAACCGATCACTCTTTATCTGTCGGCAGGCTATTATCAAGTGCTTATTTGCCATCTCACGAGTCCTGACTCTCGACTGATTGATGTGCGGAGAAAAGTGGTGAAAGGCTTATTGGTTAGGCGGTTCAATTTTTTTTTTGAGATTGGAGCGACTTTTGGGAACGCACGTTTGTGTCTTGCTTCCTGTCAGCGGGATCGCTAGATTGCCAGTTCTTAATGAGGCTCATCCTTCTCGTCCTGCTTTGTTTGTTGATCGGTAATGAACTACTAGCAGATGAGTTAGAGTTTGACGTGGTCGTCTACGGTGGAACTTCCGCTTCGGTGATCGCCGCCGTTCAGGTAAAGAAAATGGGTAAGTCGGTGGTGATTGTTTCACCTGACCAAAATTTAGGCGGCCTGTCCAGCGGAGGATTAGGTTGGACCGATACGGGGAATAAGGCTGTCATCGGAGGTCTGTCCAGGGATTTCTATCACCGAATCTGGAAGGAATATGACAAGCCAAATACGTGGAAGTGGCAGAAGCAAGGTGACTTCCTTGGTAAAGGGCAAGGAACGCCGGCGGTCGACGGAGAGCGGAAGACTATGTGGGTCTTTGAGCCGAGAGTGGCCGAAAAAGTGTTCGAAGACTACATTACTGAATTTGAGATACCAGTCTTCTTTGATGAATGGCTCGACCGTGAGAATGGTGTGAAGAAAATCGACGACCGCATCGCTTCGATCACGACGCTGAGCGGGAACCGATATTATGGGAAGATGTTTCTCGATACGACCTACGAGGGCGATCTTCTGGCGACAGCGGGCGTGGATTATCATGTGGGACGTGAAGCCAATTCCATTTATGGTGAAACCTGGAATGGGATCCAGACCGGAGTCGATCATCACAAGCATCACTTCCAAGTTCTCGATCGATCAGTCAGCCCTTATGTGGTTCCCGGCGATCCGAAGAGTGGTGTTCTAGCGCGGATCAGTAGTGATCCTCCCGGAGAAAAAGGTTCCGGAGACCATCGAGTCCAAGCCTACTGCTTCCGGATGTGTCTGACCGATCATCCGGACAACCGCATTCCTTTCAAGGAACCTGAGGGCTACGATCCCTCACAGTATGAGCTCCTCGTCCGATGTTTTGAGGCTGGATGGGGTTTGGAGGTATTTAATAAGTTTGATCCAATTCCAAACCGAAAGACGGATACCAATAACCACGGCCCCTTTAGTTTCGATAACATCGGCTACAACTGGGACTACCCCGAAGCTAGCTACGAGCGTCGGCGGGAGATCATCCGTGAACATGAAACCTACCAAAAGGGTTTGCTCTATTTTATTGCCACCGATTCCCGGGTTCCTGAAGATGTTCAAGCGGAGATGAATCGATGGGGATTGCCTAAGGATGAATTCACCGAGAACGGTGGCTGGTCTCATCAGCTATACGTCCGTGAAGCGCGACGTATGATTGGTGAATTCGTGATGACTGAGAATGAGCTGCGCAAGGTAAAGCCTACACCCGGGTCGGTCGGGATGGGATCCTACACGATCGATTCCCACAATGTGCAGCGCCACATTAACGAAAACGGTCAGGTTCAGAACGAAGGCGATATCGGAATTAGTACGAGGGGGCCATACGAGATCGCTTATAAAGCTCTAGTTCCCAAGCGTGAAGAATGCACCAATTTGCTCGTGCCAGTGTGTGTATCTAGTTCCCACATCGCGTTCGGTTCGATCCGTATGGAGCCAGTCTTCATGATCCTAGGGCAAAGCGCCGGGACGGCAGCTGCCATGGCAATCGACGCCGGGATCAGTGTTCAGGAGGTTCCCTATGAAAAACTCAAAGAGAGGCTCTTGTCTGAAGGACAGATTCTCCATTACGATGGGCCTGTGGCCGGTGGGAAAGGTGCCCTACCCTCTTCGTTTGAAGGAGTGGTCATTGATGAAGAGGTTGCTGATTTGCAGGGGTCTTGGAAGACAAGTAATGCCAATAATCCATTCGTTGGCTTCAACTATCAGCACGATAACAATAGGGCAAAGGGCGAATGCAGTGCCAGCTTTTCAACAAAGTTGAAGGCGGGAGGGAAGTATTCAGTCCGTGTTGCCTATCCCAAAAATAAGAATCGCGCCAGCAACATACCCGTGACGATTTCTCATGCGGGAGGGAATGAGACCTTGATTCTTAACCAACGAGAGTTGCCGTCACACGAACCGTTTCATGAAATGGGGCTGTTTGAATTTGATGCCGGCGCGACAGCAACGGTGACGATATCGAATGAAGGAACCGACGGATACGTCATCATTGATGCCGTCCAGTGGGAGAAGATCGACTAAATTGGCTTAGGCCCAACCTATCAGATAATTATTCACCCTCGGAAGAATCTATCGCCAAGAGGCGCTCACATTCTTCCAGCAGCCATTCAGGGTGCATGAACGGTTCGAAGCTGATGTCCTGCCAGCGAATTCGTTGCTCGCCGTCAATTAGGTAAGTGCCGTGCAGCGCCATCTTTTCGAAATCATCGTAGGCGCGGTAGGCCTTGAAGCGGTCGAGCGATTTATCTGAGAGCAGTGTGAAGGGAAATGGATTCTGTTTCTCGCCGGAATCCTGAAAGGTCTGGTTGAGTCCTTCGGCGGAATCTGTGCTAATCGCGATGATCTCGATACCGGCGCTGCGATAAGCTTCGGTCATGGGCGCAAACGCATTGAGTTGCTCCATGCAGTGAGCGCAGCCCCGCCCCAAGAAAAATATGACGAGTAGCGGACGTCCGCTGTATTCAGCAAGGTTCACAGTTTCACCTTTGGCATTTGGCAACGAGAAGGGGTGGGCCGATGGAGGCGACCACTGAAAGGGACCGAGTTCATCGAGAGCGGGACGCTCGCCAATATCATCCGCGGGAGGTTTGGTGAGCCGCCAATCCTCCGGGTAGCCGAATGCCTTCGCCACTGGTGCGAGAGCGGTCAGAGGGGGAGCACCAATACTGGCGACCGAGGCGAGATACCGCAACTCTTCGAAGGCAGTTCGTGCTTCCTCTGTATTCCCGCAGGCGTAGAGCAACTTTACTTTCATCGCCAGGGGGAGCACTTCGTTTTCAGCTGCGGT
>DCQY01000045.1:8499-8888 GCA_002323995.1 Akkermansiaceae bacterium UBA1506
ACCGCTTCCTTTGCCAGCTTGAGAGCCTGCTCATCATCTCCCGCGCGATGCCAGAGGTTGGCGTGGCGCCACTTTGCAAGGTTCTTTAACTTGGGAAGCAATTCCTTGGCCACCTCGAGTTGAGGAGGGTTAGCCGTGAGGGCTTCATAGACCTTTAGCTCATTGACTAAGTTCTGGAAGGTGTCGATTTCAGACTTAAACGGCCTGGCAGCAGCATCGGTCGCGGCTTTGATGCCTTTTTCGTCTTTCTTCGCCTCAGTGGCTCTGGTCGAAGCTTTTTTCATCGCTTCGTCGCGTTTCTTCATTTTTTCCGCGAGCACAGAATCGAGGTTAGCAAGATGCGCGGCGGCACCTTGACGATCACCGATTTCAAATTTAGCAATCCCGAC
>DCQY01000079.1:0-6055 GCA_002323995.1 Akkermansiaceae bacterium UBA1506
AGCTTACCTACTACCGAAGCCACCACTCGCTGTCATGTTTTCGGGGCTAATCCGAAAAGGTCTAAACCAATAAACAACGCGGCCTAGCCCCTACCCCTCCAGAACGTGGCTCAAGGCTCAGATCTGCTACCACCTCCAAGTGATTTGTAGAGCGCTACATAGTTCCGGGAGATGTTGCCTCGTTCAATAGCAAGATCATCTTCGATGGTAAACTTGGTTCTCTCGGCTTCTAGAACACGCTGGAAATCGACAAGGCCGTTTTGATAATTGTCCTTGATCAGGTCAACCGTTTCTCGAGCCGCCGAATCTGCACGGGCAAGCGTTGCAAAACGATCCCAGCCATTTGCGATAGCTGACATGCTGTTTTCGACTTCTTCAACCGCAATCAGAACGGTATTCTCGTAATTCTGAAGCGCTTGCTCAGCGCCGGCTTCTTCGATCTTGATCTTATTTCGAATTTTACCTGCACTAAAGATCTTCCATTGGATAGCGGGCCCGAATGAATAACTACCGGCAGCCGTGTTCCATAAGTTATTTGTAGTAACAGCTTCCAAGGTGAAGTCTCCGAAGAGAACAAAGCGAGGATACAAATCGGCCTCTGCGACACCGATCAGCGCAGTCTGCCTTGCCAGCTGGCGTTCTGCAGCCCGGATATCAGGTCGCGCTCGGATCAAATCACAAGGCATTCCAGAGCTGAAGCCCTGCGCAGGCGTTGGAATTCCATCGCCCTGTTGCAGCATATCAATCACTGAAGACGGAGATTCGGCGGTAAGGCTAGCAAGACGGTTCCGCGCCGTATCTAGCTGGACTTTTAATTGCGGAATGACAGCCCTTGTCCTTTCTAAGTTCGTCGTTGCTTGAGTGACATCAATCCGTGGAGCCAACCCGGAATCAAGACGAGACTGGGTCAGTTCGACTGAACGCTGCTGGGCAGTTGCATTGGAAACAGCGATCTTAATCCGCTCTTCGAGCGTGCGATACTCGATATAATTTAACGCGGTTTCTGCTAATAGGGTTACCAGAACGTCACGATACAACTCGATGGAAGCTTCCAGATTAGCCTCCGAAGCCTCAATGTTCCGCCGAAGACCCCCGAAAACATCAATTTCCCAGCCAGCATCAAAGCCGGTTATATAGAGATTTGATGGATTGGGATCAGCTCCTGACATAGGCAAGAATTGGCTCGTCCGATTCCTGGAGTAACCGCCGTCGCCGTCAAGCGTGGGGAAAGCAAAGCTCTTAGCGACACCGCGCTGGGCGCGAGCTTTAGAAATATTTTGTGAGGCGATCTTAAGATTGCGATTAGCACTACGAGTTTTCTCGATTAGCAAGTTCAAAGTGGGGTCGTCATAGGCCTTCCACCACTTTGCGAGATTGGAAGGACCCTCGAGATCACCCTTCACGCTTGATGTCCAAGTATCCGTTACATGAATAAGGGGCGCTTCATACTCAGTGCCCACGATCACACAACCTTGAGTGAGAAGTGAGATGACTAAAAGAACGCTACCAATAAATAAATGAACCGCCGTGAGAAGCCGTGGAGTGGCCATAAGGATAATTTTACTTTTGAACTTCAGTTGGAGAAATGCAAGAAATTCTGGAAACTCGTCTGCCTATTGCTGTCATAGAGAAACCTAGATACGAAGTGCCTGCGCTTAATTCTTCAGACTCACCTTTTTGAAGAGGCTTTTTCTTCCTGAATCTAGGATTTGCTGAAATTTCCTGTTCTGCTCCAGAAATCGTTCATTCTTGAAGACGAGGGCGAACCTCGCCTCTTTCCCATATAGGCGCGGAAGCGCATCGACAAACAGGGTATAGCCCCCCTAATCATGGGGCACGGAAGTTTTTGCCAAGGACTTCTGTGATACGTACTTGCTAAGTCAATAAGTTTTCCCCATATCTTTGCTATGCTCTCACGCCGACGACTAATCACTTGTAGCGCCACCCTCGCAGGAGGAGTAGCCCTCACCGGGACTGAGCTTGAAGCTCAATTAAAACGGGACGAAACCGATCCTAACTTCAAAATAAGCAACGGTCGCATCAGGCAATCGATCATGGGCTGGTGTTTTAATGACCAGTTCACTTCGGACAAAATGGCGAATACACTTGCGCTAGCCAAACACTGCAAGGAAATAGGAATTGTAGCCATGGAAGGAATACCGCGAGATGCCTATTCCCAGATTCGTAAGCTTGGTCTCGATATTTCGTTGATCTCTTCGCATGGTTTCGCTCAAGGGCCCTGTAATCCGGAATATCGCGAACAAACCATCAAAAAACTGCACGAAGGCATTGAGGTGGCTAAGGAGGTCGACTGTAAGAGCGTCATCACTTTTACCGGCATGAAGTTTGATGGCATGTCCCCTGACAAAGCGGCCCAAAACTGTGTCGACACCTGGAAAGAAGTTATGCCCGCCGCAGAAAAAGCTGGCGTGAACATCGTCTTAGAGCATCTCAACTCAAGGGACGACACTCATCCGATGAAAGGACACCCCGGTTACTTTGGTGACGATGTTGATTTTTGCGCAGATCTAGTTCGTAGAGTCGGTTCACCGAACTTCAAGCTACTCTTTGATGTCTATCATGTCTCAGTCATGAATGGAGACGTCATTCGACGCATTCAACAATATCAGGACATTATCGGGCACTATCATACTGCTGGAAACCCAGGTCGCGCTGAACTCGACAACACTCAGGAGATCAACTACCCGCCGATCCTTGAGGCGATTCTCGAAACTGGCTATGAGGGATACGTAGCTCAGGAGTTCATCCCAACTTGGGATGATCCGGTTCTCGCTTTGAGGAACGCGGCCCAACTCTGTGATATTTAGCAATGACTTCGATCGAATTGCTTTCAAAAGCGTCGTCAATTGACCGTTCAGGTATCGGTTAGGCCATCTGTGGGAATTCGACGCGTCTTGCTTTCCAATCAGCGGGATGGTCGTCCTCAACGGAAGCTTTCACCGAAACCCCACCGTGGATAACTCTCCCCCCTTTTAGGCGCTACCTCACCATAAAAGGCAAAATAAAATTTGGATTAAGACTCTGCTTTGAAGGCAGGATTTTCAAATTTTCCGCGCCAACATTCTCTGGTTCGGAGGTTACTTTCTTTAGACCTTACGGTTTAGCAGCCTTCGCCGCGAGTCGTGCCCGAAGTAGAATATCGGCAGCGTACTCAGGATCATTTCGATCCGAATTCTCCGTCGCAGCCATGATTTCACCACGCAGTTTAGGGTCGGTCGACTCGCCTTCCTTATGAAGATGGCGGATCAGCTGCCCTTTCTGAAAATAGAGACGATCCTGGAAAATGAAATCCACTGTCTCTCCCTGCCCGTCTGGCTTTGCTCGACCCGTGAAGGTCCAGTAGCCGTGATCCGCAAAGACAAAAAAACATTCATCGTTCCAGTAATAGTAATACTCATCACCCTCGCCATGGCCCCCATCGCCAAATCTGAAATGAGCTTTTACGAGATCACCATCGGAGTAGTAATGTGTGAGATTACCGCTAACGATGTCATCTTGAGGCTGCCACCTCATCGTTTCGCTGGGAAGTTTTGCTCCCTCGATCTTTTTATACTTCTCGCGTATATCCTTGATCGCGTCCTCAAGCGGATCAGCGAAGGAAAATGAACTTCCGATAAATGAAACGGCAATCGCAACGAGTGCAGTTCGAGCCAAATAAAATCTCATAAGAGCATAGACGTGCTTACTAACCTTCTATGCAAGTCCGATGCGTATTTCCCCACGAAACAAAAAAGCCCGACCGGTAAACCAGTCGGGCCCTTTTAAAAACAGCTACAGCTGATCAGTCTTCGTCGGACATTTCAGCCTCGGCTTCAATTCCGCGCTCCGCCATTGCAGCTTTTCGGCTAAGTTTGACTCGCCCGCGCTCGTCAATACCGATGCATTTGGCGTGAACCATGTCGCCGACCTTAACCACGTCGGTAACCTCGTTCACGCGAAAATCAGCCAATTCAGATATGTGAATCATACCGTCTTTGCCAGGCAAAACCTCGACGAAGGCACCAAAGTTTGTCGTACTCACGACCTTGCCATGGTAGGTCACACCAACCTCAATTTCCGCGGTGACTCGCTTTACCAGTTCGATGGCGCGATTCAGAGCTTCTTCGTGGGCGGCGTAGATTGAAACAGTGCCATCATCGTCAATATTGACGTCGGCGCCGGTTTCAGCCTGGATGCCTTTGATGTTTTTCCCTCCTGGCCCGATGAGTTCACCAATTTTCTTTGGATCGATTTTGAAGCTTTCAATACGAGGAGCGTGCTCACTCAGCTCTTTCGGGGTGGCGATCGCTTCGTTCATAACGTCGAGGACCTTGAAGCGGCCATCCTTTGCCTTGTCGATGCCTTCGAAGAGAATGTCGAGGGAAATCCCCGCCAGCTTAAGATCGAGCTGAAATCCGGTCACGCCATCACTGGTTCCGCAAAGTTTGAAATCCATGTCACCGTTGAAATCCTCGTTACCAATGATGTCCAGCATCGTCACGTATCGCTTGAGGTTTTCACCCTCGAACTCTGTCACGAGACCGCAAGAGATACCGGCTACCGGACGTTTCAGTGGCACGCCTGCGTCAAGGAGGGCCATCGTTCCAGAACAAACAGATGCCATTGAGGTAGAACCGTTAGATTCCATTACCTCGCTTGTCACGCGAATGGCATAAGGGAAGTCGGCCTCGTCGGGGATGACGGGTTCAATCGACTTCTCAGCGAGCGCTCCGTGACCGATCTCACGACGATTCATGCCACCCATACGGCCAGTCTCGCCTACTGAAAAGGGCGGAAAATTGTAGTGGAGGATAAAGCTCTTGGTGTCCTCACCTCCGGCATAGTTGTCGAGATATTGTTTCTCATCTGCTGGAGCCAGAGTTGCGATAGCGAGAGCCTGAGTCTCGCCGCGAGCAAAGAGAGCCGACCCATGAGTGCGGGGCATCAGGTCAATTTCCGCTGTGAGTGGACGTATGGTATCAACATCCCTGCCGTCGCAGCGAATACCTTTGTCGAGAATGGCGACACGAAAAGCCTTCTTCTGAAGATAATCGAAAGCTTGAGAGACGGCAAAGTCATCAGCCTCCGGGTATTTGGCGAGAATCGCTTGCTCGACCTCCTTGCGTAGGGCCCCAGTAGCGGCTCCCCTGGCGTGTTTGGAGGGCTGATTGATCGCGTCTTCAATGCGGTCACCTGCGACTTCGTAGGCAACCTCAAGCAGTTCTTCCTGAACTTCCATCAGTTCAGGAACGCGCTTCTCTTTTCCTGCCCGTCGAACCAG
Source organism: Akkermansiaceae bacterium UBA1506 (assembly GCA_002323995.1). Classification (GTDB taxonomy): domain Bacteria; phylum Verrucomicrobiota; class Verrucomicrobiia; order Verrucomicrobiales; family DEV007; genus Arctic95D-9. Next base: position 5,282 of record DCQY01000079.1, read on the forward strand.
TTCTTCTTGTGCGTCAATAATGGGTTGGATCGATTTCTGAGCGAATGAAAGCGCCTCTTTTAGCTTTTCGTCAGGAATCTCATCACCGCCACCCTCAATCATGATCACCTTGTCGCGAAGTCCGGCATAGACGAGGTCGAGCGTTGTGTGTTCGCGCTGCTCGAAAGTAGGGTTGGCAACAAATTCACCGTCCACAAGACCGACTCGAACCGCCGCAATTGGACCAGCAAACGGAATATCAGAGACACAAAGAGCGGCGGACGCACCGTTCATGCTCAGGATATCAGAATCGTGGACGCCATCAGCACTCAGAAGGAGAGACACCACCTGAGTATCGAAAAAATAGCCTTTAGGGAAGAGCGGGCGCAAGGGGCGGTCCGTCATCCGGCAGGTGAGAATTTCCTTCTCGGTCGGTCGACCTTCACGCTTGAAGTAGCCGCCTGGGAAGCGACCTGCCGCCGCTGCCTTTTCTTTGTATTCTACTGAGAGTGGGAACCAGTCCTGACCTTCGCGAACGCTAGTCTGTGAGACTGCAGTCACCATGACAATGGTTTCTCCAACTTGAACGGTAACAGCGCCATCGGCAAGCTTACCCATCTTGCCGGTTTCGATTTTCATTTCTTGCGTGCCGACCTGGCACGTGATGCTTTCAATGCTCATATGTTTTTCTTTCTACGATTTTAAATTCTTTTCAGGGAAGGCCCTATCAGAGGAAGACCGGCCAAAATATTTTCTCGGAAACACTCAGCGAATGGTGAAAATAATTTCGCCGGG
>DCQY01000079.1:6446-9008 GCA_002323995.1 Akkermansiaceae bacterium UBA1506
TGAGACTATCGCCGCAGTCCGAGGGTGGAAATCACCTTCTCGTAGCGATCGTTTTCAGTTCTCGCCAAATAGTCGAGTAGTTTGCGACGACGAGCAACGAGACGAAGTAAGCCACGTCGTGAGGAAAGGTCTTTCTTGTTGCCCGCCATATGGTCGGTCAACTTCACGATACGATCGGTGAGACGCGCTATCTGCACGTCTGCACTGCCGGTATCGCCTTCGTGGAGAGCAAGCTCCGCGGTGCTGTTTTGTGAATTACTCATTTTGAGACAGGATTGGCACCACCTTGGTGCCTGTTTTCTTAGAACATTTTCAGTGGCGCGCACTAGAACATAGATTGAGGATAATGCAATTGAAAAGATGCCATAAAAGTCAGTTTTTCAGTAAAAAAATCGGAGTCAACTCCCTCACTGTAAGCGTAATTAGTTTTCATGCCCGACGAAGAAGTCGCAGAAATTCCCAACTCACTTCCCGTTATGGTGCTCGGTGGGGCATCGCTGTTCCCGCATGCTTACATGCCCCTTTTTATCTTCGAACAAAGATATCGTGACATGTTGGCCCACGTTCTCAGCGGGCAACGGATGTTTTGTATCGGGCATGCGCGCTCTGGCATTAACCCCGATAGTCACCCCGATCCGGTCCTGCCAATGACGACTGTTGGTTTGGTGCGGGCTTGTGTGACCCACGAGGATGGGACATCTCATCTCATGCTGTCCGGTCTTCAACGAGTCGAAATCACCGGTTGGCATCAGGAAACGCCTTTTCGGATCGCGTCAATCCTGCCAAAAGTGTCTCGCGTCGAAAATCCTAGCGCTGTGGTTGAAGCGTCACAGGAAGTGGTTGATCTCTGCAGTCGTCTATGCGGAGTCAATCAACCGATGTCCGACCAATTGCGCCAGCACCTTCGAAGCGTGAAGGATCCTGAAGCTATTTCCGATGTGGTCGCCCAAACATTTGTCAGCGACCCGCGAGAACGTCAGCATCTCATCGAGACACTTGATGTCATGGAGCGCCTTCAGTTCCTATCCCACCATCTGAGCCGCCAGCTTGCCAAAGGGCAGGGCTGAACATTGCCGGGTTGCCTGCGAGCTTTTAAGGGTCTCTTGGTTCAATTCGGGCTTAGACTCCGTTTTTTGTTTGACTGATTGGGGTTCTAGTTTCGAGACTAGCGTTCGTAAGCGTTCCCTCCGTTGGCATTCTCCCCCAGCAACCTAAATCATCTATCTGGATTCATTTCTATGACAAAAAATAATAACCTACTTAAAACAATTCAACTCATTGGGATACTCCTGCTCGGGACAACTGGGTCTCTCTTTGCTCAAGAGAGCGGCACAGAACAGGGTCCTGCCATTGATGCAGGAGATACTGCCCTAATGATCGTATGCACCGTTCTGGTGCTTTTAATGACTTTGCCTGGGCTAGCCCTCTTCTATGGCGGTCTGGTTCGCGCAAAGAACCTTTTATCAGTGCTGATGCACTGCTTTGCTATTGCCTGTCTAGCCTCCATCTTGTGGGTCGTCTGCCTATACAGCTTAGCTTTCAAAGGGGCCAACCCCTGGATAGGAGACTTGAGCGCTATGTTCCTGAAAGGTGTGACTGCCGACAGCGTTGAAGGAACCATTCCTGAAACGGTTTTCGTGATGTTTCAGATGACCTTTGCAATCATCACTCCGGGACTTATCGTCGGCGCCTTTGTTGAGCGCATGAAATTCTCGGCCGTGATGCTCTTTAGCGCTCTGTGGCTCCTCCTTGTCTATGCTCCAGCAGTACACTGGGTATGGTCTGGTTCGGGATGGATGTTCAACAATGGAACCATTGACCTTGCCGGCGGTATCGTCGTTCACGCGACAGCGGGCATCTCTGCTCTGATCCTAGCAAAGATGCTTGGAGCTCGCAGAGGATTTCCATCGAAACTGCAACCTCCCCACAGCCCCGGACTTGTCATGGTAGGCGCTGCACTGCTCTGGGTTGGCTGGTTCGGGTTCAACGCCGGCAGCCAGCTTGCCGCTAATAATTCGGCAGGAATGACGATGTTGGTAACTCACATCTCCGCCGCAGTAGCTTCACTTACCTGGATGATCGTCGAGAAAATCAAGTCAGGAAAAGCAGGTCTAGTCGGCATTGTTACTGGAATGGTCGCTGGCCTTGCCTCTATCACTCCCGCATCGGGCGTTGTAGGACCCGTCGGTGCCATCATTATTGGCTTGGCGGCAGGTATCATCTGCTATTTTGCGTGCGACATCGTAAAATCAGTTTTGAACATCGATGATAGTCTCGATGTCTTCGCTGTTCACGGTGTTGGTGGCATCATGGGCACCCTCCTAGCAGCCTTTCTTGGAACTGGAATGTTTGGCGGTCAAGGGATTAACAAGGAGACTGCGATCTCACAATTCATCACACAAGCTACCGGTGTCGGCGTCACACTGGTGTGGTCGGGTATTGCTACCGTAATCATTGTTCTCATCTGCAGGGCAACCGTTGGATTGCGTGTTAGTGATGAAGAAGAAGAGACAGGACTCGACCTCGCTGAACATGGCGAGCAGAGCTACACCCTCTAGGGTT
>DCQY01000079.1:9388-9934 GCA_002323995.1 Akkermansiaceae bacterium UBA1506
GATAATCAATGACACCCCTAAGGACGGGAAGCCACGTCACTTAATTAGAAAAAGGTCAAAAAATCTTTTGGGATAGCCCCAAATTATGAATAATTAATTAACCTCCGAATGGTTCAGTCTCAACCGAGGCCTTTAAGCACAAGGCTAACAAATTAGGGAATAGTTCCACTGCCACGAAGATACCATTCGCAGCACTTCGGTATTGATAGTGTCGTTAAGGTTGATCGCGTCGGTCAACCAAAGTTGGAGCGAAAGATTATCCCTCACCTTCGCAAACTCGACCAAGAAACAGGGTTCTTGGACCAGCGTTTTCACCCCCTCCCAAGTTGAGGAGCAGCGCATTAGAGCCCTCACTGGCATAGGTTCTGATGGAAGCGCACCTGCCCCTCGCCAACCGCACATAGAAACCCCCGCGCGCACAACAACGGAAGTTGGTGGCAACCCACCGCCAATAACGCGCTTAAATTACAATTATGCGACTTTAAAACACCCAATAATCTATAACAATTAAGAAGACTAACAGGCACGCTAAGTGCATCGTAAGTT
>DCQY01000026.1 GCA_002323995.1 Akkermansiaceae bacterium UBA1506
GAATCACAGAAGCACGCGTTTCACCCTGCTGCTTCATCGCCGGCAGGAAGGAGAGTGAATCCTCGGCCGCATTATCCGGGAGTTTGCCTTTGTCACCGAGGATATCAGCAAACGTAGCCAAGAAATCCGTTGTGCAGATCATGGCGTCACTTGTGGTTCCAGCCTCCACCTCTGCCGGCCAGCGCACCAAGAAAGGCACCCGGTGCCCACCCTCAAACAGAGTCGCCTTGGCCCCACGAAAATCACCGCTAGGTTTGTAACCGTCGGCAAACATCTTCGGAATCTCGACGTAAGGCGCAAAGCCGTTGTCGGCCGTGAAAATAACCAACGTATTGCCATCGATGCCGGATTCCTCCAGTTGCGCTAACACTTCACCCACAACCCAGTCAGTTTCAGCGACGAAGTCAGCATACCAACTGTACTGGGGGTATTTCCCCTTGAAGGCCTCGCCGGGAACACAGGGTGTGTGAGGTGAATTCAGCGGCAAGTAGAGAAAGAAGGGCTTTCCGGCATCCTCCGCGACTCGCTCCTTGATGTAGTCGCAGGACTCCTTCGCCCAGTCTGCGAGACACTCACTGGGATCAAAGGTTTCCGATGCAGCTCCGATCCGCTGGTAGTCATTATATTCGTTGTGCGGGAATCCACGATCCACCGTAGGCACCTCAATGGCCTTGTCCCCCCTCAAGTAAAGATAGGGGGGCATGTCGAGAGAAGAGAGAATGAACAAGGCTTCATCAAAGCCAAGATCAGTGGGTCCATTTCGAAACGGCTTGGTATAGTCCACTTTCCACGAACCGAAAGTCTTCTCCCCTTTCTTGTCTTCCGGTTCTTCCGTCATCTCCCAATCCACCCCGAGATGCCACTTACCAAACATCGCGGTGTGATATCCTTCCTGTTTGAGAAAGGTGGCAATATTTAAGCGGTTAGGATCCATTAGGGCCGCGGAATCCACATTCGACAGAACGCCGCGCTTGAGGCGACTGCGCCAGTTATAACGACCCGTCAGGATTCCGTAGCGCGTTGGCGTGCAGACCGAAGAGTTGGTATGAGCATCCAGAAAACTCATTCCCTCTTTTGCCATTTGGTCTAAAGCCGGCGTCGGAACCAATCCGCCCGTGTGACTCATCTCTCCAACGCCCATGTCGTCGGCTAAAATAAGAATGATGTTCGGTGGTTCCGCCGCTTGAACCGAACCAGAAACCAATGCAACAGCCAGTAGAAGAAATTTCACAGCCTCACTATTACCCCATGATAGGCCTTTATCCACAATCGCCGGCCCAAAATGAATCCAACTACTCCTGCTTCTTCGACCCTTCCCCGAGAGACTTAATCCAACGACGTATCAGTTCGGCACCCTCCTCATCGACCGTGTGATGGTTTCCTAATAAAGGCATTTTCCCCATCTCCACCGTGGCAATTCGACGATAGATCTCAGAACGATCCGGATCCCCGGGGGCAATAAGCTTTGCTTCTTCCATTGGAACCCCGGGAAGACCGACAAGCGGGCGACCATTAATCAGATCGGTCTGGTCATTGGGCAGCCAGTTGATCAACTGAAACGACGCCCGGCCACCCAGCCCGGTCTCACGATGGCAATGCGCACAATTGACGTGGAGATAGGCCCGTGCCCGGTCCTCCAGGCTTGCTGATTCATCGTCGGGGAAAGGAAGACTCTCATGAACTGCAGCGTCACGCACCACATTCGCATTCTTAAACCATCCTAACTCGCGCATCACCTCCACTTGGTTCTTCACACCTCCTCCCAGAGAGGTGTAATCAAAATCACGATTCAGTTGCCCAATGGTCAGGCTTAGGCCAAACATGCCGCGTTGGGTGTGACAGGCGCTACACTCCGCGCGACCCGGAAATCGCCATTTCTGCCTCGTCCCATCCACCCGGGTTAATTCGACATCAGCCCCTTCCTCGGGAATAAGCTCCGCGTCTTTTTGCTCGTCGCCCCAACGATAGGTGAGATAACGCCACTCTCCCCCGTCCTTTAGGGAGATTTGGGTTTCGATGCGGCGCCCATCGAGATTCAATGTCTGCATCAGTACTGAACCCGAAGGTAACTTCCAGCGATCGACACCGGCCAGACTGCGTGCCCTACCGAGCTCGTTCTTTCCTTTCACCGCCGGCGGAATCATTTGAATTTGCACCCTCTCTTCGTCGAGTCGAACAGCGGCAAAACGTTGTGCTTCTGCTCCATCCCAATAGGAGGGATGGTTAACTTCGTATGGCAGAAAGCCGGGAGCCACCTCATGTTTTGCCGTTGAGGTGAAGAGGCCGGTTTCACTCAAACGATTTGGAATTGGCCTCAAATCCCGCTTCGGCGATCGTTGCAATTTGAAGAGCCCATTATCCAACGCCACAACGATGACTTCCTTATCTGGGGTCTCGCAAAATGAGACGACTTGGCCCCCAAGATCGGCAATCCGACGAAGGCCTACCACCTCTTCTCCATCCATCGAAAAAGCCCAGATTTTTTTAGTTAGGTGACAACCATAGAGGTAATGACCTTCTAGTTCAGGGAACTGTTTGCCCCTATACCAGAAACCCCCAATAACTGAACGAAGTTCCTGATGGGACTGCTCCACGATCGGGAGGGTATGAGTTGGGTTTGGACCTGAAAGTGGATTGCCGGGACGAAAGGGGTGGCTTCCCTCGAAAGTGCTCCATCCAAAATTTTCTCCTCCGCGCACCCGGTGCACCATCTCCCAGTCCTCGTCGCCATTATCACCCAACCAGATTTCATTGGTTCCAGGACGAAAGCACATCCGCCAGGGATTGCGCAGCCCGTAGGCCCATATCTCCGGGTAAATCCCGTCAAGACCGATCCACGGATTATCCTCTGGAACTCGATAAGGCTTACCAACCTCCGACCGGCTCACATCGATCCGAATGATGGACCCTAAGAGGTTATCCGTTTTCTGACCGACGTTGTTCGGGTCGCCCGGAGACGAACCATCACCACTGGTAATGTAGAGCATTCCATCTTCACCGAAAGCAAGATCTCCTCCACGATGCCCATTCGCTGGCCATTCGAGAATCATTTCCTCCTTCTCCGGATCCAGAATGAGCGGATTCTTAGGATCCAATTCAAATCGCGTTAACCAATTGTGACCATATTCCGCCGTCATCACTCCCGACCGAAGATAAAATTCCGGGGTGTTGGGAAAATCGGGATGAAAGCACGCTCCAAGATTCTGACGATGCCCTTTCACCTCGTAAGAAATACCATCTATGATACCGAGCTTGATTAACTCCTTTCGCTCGCCCAACTCACCATCGAGATGCCAGATTACCCCGTTTCTCTCGAGGATCAGGTAGTGCTCTCCAGAGATGCCGGGAACGGGAACCATACCAAGCGGCTGACTCCATTCTATCCCCCCATGAAAAGGAACTGGTTCGAAGGGTAGAGGATCCTGACCGGTTCCCTCAAGGTCTGAGCCTTTCCAGACTGAAACTTTAGGGAGTCTCTCCTCTCCATGTATAAAAGGAAATGGAACTACGATCAAAGCCGCAGCAATTGTGATTCTTAAATTCAGTCGACGGGAGGGGGTATTCGACATACTAGATTCATACTATGGAGCGGGCGGTTTCGCCAAACCGAAATCTCTCCTAAGGTAGAGAGACTCCGAAGAAATTGCCAAAGACAAACTCAGTTCCGAGTCCGGCGATGAGTGCGATTTCAGCGATGATCGGAAATCGTTTCCTTTCCCAACCGCAAATCAAGGCGCCGAGGAAGAAGATGAGAAGAATAGACAGTAGAAAAAAGGGTAAGGGGGTGAACTCGAGCAAAGCCACATAAGCAAGTAGCACACCAAAGCAAAGCATCCCGCGTTTCAGGTCAACCGATTCACCATCCAGCGATTCACCGCGATGCCTCCAAGTGGAGATCCCCACCACGATCAACAACCCAAGCGCGACTATTGCAATATATAGCGGGAAGTGGGGAAGCTCATTCTCCGCTTCAGCCGCAAAGGACTCGAGAAGCGCAACCCGATCAGCGACCCTCTTCTGAACTGCTTCGCCGGTTGAAAAAGTCGGATCAATGGCTTGCTCGGCGAGGCGCTCCCGCACCTCGGGGTGCTGCATGGCCTCCTCGAGCGTGCTCGCAATCAACTCCTGGATCTCGAGCGGTGTGCCTTTGGGTGCCCACCAGTAGTAGGCATTACTCGATGTGACTTCGACGCCCTGCGCCATGCAAGTCCTCACACCGTTCAACTCCGGATGCGGCTTTTCAGAGAGACAGGCAAGCACGCGGATATTCCTGTCGGCCGGCGTACCTTGAGGAGAACGGAACTTGAGATACTCCGCCAGGGAAAAGATGCCCGCATCAAGGTGCTGCCCGATGATCTCGGTGTATCGAGTCTGCCCGCCACCTGAGGTGACCAAATTAAACTTCGCGCCCGGATGCGCCGCTTCGAGGTTCATCGCCGTGAAGTGGGCCGGCGAGCCAATGTTCGCCCCAAAGCGGATCGTCTCAGGCGACTGCTTGGCGGCTTGGAGCAAATCCAAAATCGTTTCGTAAGGCGCGTCCTCCCGCACAATGATGAGCAGCACAATCTCGCCGGTCTGAGCCACCACCTCGAAGTCCGACGGCCCAAAGTTGGCCGCCCCTGAGAGCTCGGCGGTGATCATTGATTCGTGGTGGCAGAGAATGCGATAGCCGTCCGGCCGCGCTTCTTTGACCAGTCGGCTGCCAATCGTACCGCTGCCTCCCGGTTGATTGAGCACCACGAAGGGCTCATCGATCCAGCCCTCATCTGCTATCACTTTGATCAACGGACGAACAAAGCTGTCACTCCCGCCGCCCGCGTCGTAGGGAATTACAATCTCGATGGGCTTGGCAGGATAAGAATCATCCGCCTTCAGCAGCGCCATCGCCTGAGCTGCCTTCCAAACAATTAAGGCGAGAATCACCAGGATCACAATACCATGAACAAAACGCTTCATGATTCCGCCCCCTTTCGCTGAAAGCGGGAGCGCATCGGCGGTATCAGTAGCATGACCACCGCCATGACAATGAAGGTTGCCGAGATCGGACGCGTCAGAATGGGCAGCCAGTCCCCGTTTGTCGACATAAGCCCAGCGCTCAACTTAGTCTCCGCAATCGGCCAGAGAACAAACCCTATCACGAAAGGTGCCAAGGGGATTTTGACCTTCTCGAGCAGAAACCCAAGCACCCCAAAACCTAACATCACCCAAACATCAAAGAGGCGATTGGAGAGAGCGAACGATCCAATCACGCAGAACAGCAGAATCACCGGCAGGAGATAAGCCCTCGGAATGGATGCCATTCGGGCAAGAAAACGCATCGACCCGAACATCACGACGACCATGACAACGTTGGCCAAAAACATGGCGCCCATGATGGTGTAAACCACCACCGGACTGTCGGTGAAGAGGCGCGGCCCCGGCTGCAATCCGTGAAGCACCAGCGCGCCGAGTAACACCGCCTCCACCACACTGCCGGGAATGCCCATCGCGATCAGCGGAATAAGAGCGCCTCCGATCGTTGCGTTGTTGGAAGCCTCCGCCGCTACGATCCCAGGCTCATGCCCAGAGCCAAACTTCTCTGACTCCTTCGAAGTGCTGCGGGCTACCGCGTAGGCCGTGACCGATCCAATGTTAGCTCCGATCCCAGGCAGGATCCCGATCCAGGTGCCGATCACCGAAGAGCGGATCATATTGATGAGATGCGAGGTGAAATCCTTCCATCGGGGCAGGATGCGTTTCTTACCCAGCTCAATTGCCTTGGGGATCGTCCCATCAGACATCGTCTCCTTGAGAATCTGGTTCACCGCAAACATGCCGACGAGAACAGGAACCAGTTCAAAGCCATCATTCAATACAGGAAATCCGAGCGTCAATCGCGGTTGCCCCGTGGCGGGAGAAATTCCAGGCATGGAAAACAGGATGCCAAGAACCCCAGCGAAGAGAGACCGTGAAAGCGACTTCCCTCCAATACTGGCGATCAGAACCAAGGCCATCATGACAAGGGAGAAATATTCGAAGGGACCGAACTTGGTGGAGAGTTGAGCAACCGGCTTTGAAAGCAGCACAAGAAACGTCCAAGAGATCATCCCTCCCATGAAGGAAGCCATAACCCCAAGGGAAAGTGCTCGTTCCGGTTTACCACTCTTGGCAAGCGGGTAGCCATCCAGCGTCGTCACAATGGAGGCCGGCGTTCCCGGCATCCGGAGAAGCGTCGAGGAAATCATCCCACCGCTGATTGCGCCAACGTAGATGCTGATCAACAACATCATTGCGAAGCCTGTGTCCTGCCCGTAGGTCAAGGGCAGCGCCAAAGCGATCAGCATGGTCCCTGTCAGACCGGGAATGGCTCCCACAAACACCCCCAGCGTCGTTCCCAGCACGATGATGAAAAGTCCGATGGGACTGCAAAGTTGGGAAATCGCTTCCTGGACAGGCATTAGCGAGAATTAGGGATGAGTAATAGGCGTTTCGCCAACTTCTAATTTACCGGGGTGCCCACGGCAGGAAGGTTGTCGACCATCCCTGCCTTGGTGCGGCGAAGTTCATCAATGGCCTGGACGCGAAATTCATTCAGAGTTTCCTGATGGTCAGGCAACTGAGCGAGGTTGACAAGTTCCTCAGGATCCTCGCCCATGTGATAGAGCTCCTCGGTTTCCCCCTCGATCAGATTGCGGATATACTTGTATTCCCCCTCACACAGCATCACATACCAAGGAATCCCGGGACCGTGGACTAATTTCGGATCTCCAACCGGAGGGACAACATTGGTGTCGGAACCAAACTGCTTGGCCGTGTGGACCAGCAGCGCAGGGTATTCCCATGCCTTGTCCTCGGCTCCAAGGAGGGGACTGAGATCATAACCATGCATTTCCCAAGGGAGTTCGATACCTGCCTGGGAAAAGAAAGTCGGTACGATATCGACCCCTGCAATTGGTTCTTCAATGACCCGTCCGGCGCTTTGCTCTGCGATCGCCGCAGGCATGCGAATGATCATAGGTGCCTCCACGTTAGCACGATATGGGGCAACCTTTGATTTAAATCCCTTTTGCCCCCAGGCGAATCCCTGATCTGAAGTAAAAACGATCATTGTGTTCTCATCCTGCCCCGTTGCCTGAAGGGCTTTAAGCAATTGCCCGACTCCTTCGTCAATTGCCAGCACACCCTGTTGGTATTGCTGCACCCAGTCACGAAGGGAGCGGCCTGGCATATCCTGCATCCCAACGGGGCTATTTTCGCGCACCTTTCGTTCGACAGGATACCCGTCCTTACCAGGCTCCCAGAATTCCATTTCGCGAACGTATTTTGGTTTGTCAGGACGAGGTGGGTAAATGTCAGCAGGCACTTCAACCACCGCATCCTCGTAGTCATCGAGGTGACGCTCGGCCGGAGTAAAGGGACCGTGAACAGCACCGTAGCAAAGCCAGAGATACCATGGCTTGCCCTCTTCGCGACCCTCCCCCCTGATATAATCGACCGCCCAATCGGTGTAGAGGTCCGTGGTGTAGCCCTTCGTCATTTTCGGCTCGCCACCGTTTTTCACTATGAGCTGGTTGTCGAAATAGTTAGGAGAATTCTCCACATACTTCGGCCGGTTCCAGACAATCTGGTAGTCCCAGTCACGACCGAACCCGTCATCCATGCCAGTATGCCACTTCCCGATATGAGCGGTTTGGTAACCATTCTTGCGGAAAACACTCGGCCAGAAGCGACACTGTTTCGGGTCGTAAGTACTGCCAGGATACTGACCCTCCATCCTCATGGACTCAATGCCATGCTGCTGTAAACCCGTTAGAAGCGAAGCTCGAGACGTCATACACCAAGACCCGATGTAGGCGTGCTCAAAACGAATGCCAGCGGCAGCCAAGGCATCAATATGAGGCGTGTTCACCCACGAGTGAGCCTCTTCGTAACAACTCACCGTTCGGGTCGATTGGTCGTCAGTATAGATAAAAAGAATATTGGGACGGTCTGCGGCGACAGCCTGCAGAGTCAAGGCACCCACTAAGAATGACTGGAAAAGAATCTGGGATTTCATAGGGATTTAAGAGGTTGTGATATATCGGGTTTGGCCCGCCATGGCCAACTATTTGTGTTCATTAATACCAACTCTCGAATCTCAAAAACTTTGTCACATACCACGAAAATGTTTTTGAGATACTGACGATTAGCTGAAGAATGATGAGATTTCGCATAGCAAACCCCGTTTCGAATGCAGCCGAGTTTAATTGCTCCAATTTTTTCGATGTGAAGCCGGTTCTGCGACATACTACTCTACCTTAACCTACTTGGAATGACACCAGCCCTAGGAGAGACGTTTCAAAAAACGATTCTGAACGCAACTCAAGCATCCAGCCTCGAAGTCACTGAAGTAATCCAGGAACTGTGGAGCGGCTACGGTAAAATCCTGCGTCTCTCTCTCGAAGGAGGGGATCGTGAAACGGTAGTCATCAAGCATGTTGCGATGCCTTTGGAAACCCAGCACCCTCGCGGGTGGAACTCCAACTTGTCCCATGAACGAAAGGTCTTCTCCTACCAGGTCGAAACGGAATGGTATCAGAGTTGGAGTCATCGCTGTGGCGAGCGCTGCCGCATTCCACAATTCCTAGCCTTCGATCGGGACGATGACGAAATCCTGCTGGTCCTTGAAGATATCGACTCCTCCGGATATCCCAAGCGCCTGACCGGGCTAAAGCCAGCTCAAATTGACGCCTGCCTCACCTGGTTAGCGGAGTTCCACGCCACCTTTCTTGGAGTCGCCCCCAAAGGTCTCTGGGAAATTGGCACTTACTGGCATCTCGAGACACGCCCGGAAGAACTGGATGCCCTCGATGACGAAATCCTAAGATCTAACGCCACACAAATCGATGCCCGACTCAATAACGCGACCTACCAAACCCTTGTTCACGGTGACGCCAAGCTCGCCAATTTTTGTTTTTCCTCTGACGGTGTTCAGGTCGCAGCATTGGACTTTCAATATGTCGGTGGCGGCTGCGGCATGAAAGACGTGGCTTATTTCATCGGCAGCTGCCTCGACGAAGCCAGTTGTGAGTCTCGCGAGACCGAATTACTAAAGAGTTATTTTGAATCATTTTCCTCCGCTCTGGCTCGAAGACAACCGGAAGTCGATGCAGTTGCCGTCGAGGCAGAATGGCGCGAACTGTTCCCAGTCGCCTGGACTGATTTCCATCGTTTCCTAAAAGGGTGGTGTCCCGGTCATTGGAAAATTAATTCTTACAGCGAACGCCTAGCTCGGGAGGTCGTTGCAGCGCTCTCATGAGTTTATTAACCACTGAAATCCAGTCCCTCCACGACCTCGCTGTTAAGACAGCAAAGCAGGCAGGAGTTCATATTCAGTCGAGGGTCGGCAATCATAGCGGCGCCCAAAGCAAAGACGGTGGTGACACCCTTGCCTCTCAGGTCGTGACGGAGGTGGATCATGAGAGTGAGGATCTCATTATTGCAAATCTCGATGACTCAATTAGCAGTTTTAATCTCGGTCTCTTGACCGAAGAGAGTGAAGACAATGCCAGTCGGCATGAAAAGGGCGCCTTCTGGTGTATCGACCCTATCGACGGAACACTACCTTTTACCGAAGGAGTCCCGGGTTATTCTGTTTCGATTGCTCTCGTAGCACGTGACGGCACACCCCTAATCGGGGTTATTTATGACCCTGTCCTCCAAACTACGTATCACGCTCTCCGAGGCGGAGGCGCCATGCGTGACGGTATTACCATTCCACCTGACGATAAGTCATCTGCCAACCAACTCACGTGGGCAATGGATCGAAGCATGAAGGAGTCGATCGATTACCCACGAGCGCTTGAGATGATGGAAGAACTGGCTTCCGAAGAAGGATTTGATGGTTTGAACATCCTCGATCACGCTGGTTCTGTTCTCAACGCTTGCTGGGTGACTGAGAACAAACCAGCTGTTTACTTCAAGTTTCCAAAATCGAACAAGGGCGGCGGTTCTGTTTGGGACTTTGCCGCAACCGCTTGCCTCTTCACTGAATGGGGGCAGCCTCCTACTGATGTTCATGGCGACCCGCTGCGACTGAACCCCAACGGTTGCACCTTTATGAACGAGAAAGCGGTCGTCTATGGGTCCAGCACGAAGCTCCGAGAGTCCGTCCGACAGCTTTATCAAGATCTTAGGAGCTGATTAATTTCATCGATACACGGACAGGTAATAAGCACAGCGCTCATCCGCCCTCTGTGACTTCAATTTCCCACGTCCCATTGAAAAGCGGACGCTCTCGGAATAAAAATGGGCAAGATTCAGCGTTTTAACATCTGGATTACCGTGGCGGGACAAATCTCCTTAGTCCTGATCATCCGTCATCACAATGATGACGTTTGGTTGTTCGGCCGCCTGAGAAGGCGAAGTTGAATCAACGAGTTAGGAAAATGCGACTCGATACGACTTCATGAATGAGATCGTTAAGTCCCTTGCCTTCCTCCAGTATGGTGGAAGTGATCTTCTCAATCTGCTCATAATCCTCAAAGCTTGGCTCACGTCCCGTGCCATAGGTCAGCAGTTTCGTAGTCAAGCTTCTGGCAACCAGGTCTTTACGCTCCAGAATCATGCCCTTCAATCCAATCTCATCCTGAAAGGAATCGCCATTGACCAACTCTCCAGAGGTATCAATTTCAGGCCCTCGGCCCGGCCGTCCATCTTGAGGATAGTGCGTACGCAGCCCTCCAATTGGATCGTAAATTTCGAGAGCGAATCCCCACGGATCAATCTTGGCGTGACAATCATTGCAAGCGGCAACCTCACGATGCTTAATTAACTGCTCGCGAATCGTCGTCGTGCCGCGCGTATCCGGCTCAATGGGATCAACATCCGGTGGCGGTGGCGATGGGGGCGTTCCCAACACACTTTCCAGCACCCAAATACCACGCACCACAGGTGAGGTTTCAACCCCGTTGGCGGAAGCAGTTAAGACACTGGCATGACCCAAAATCCCGTGACGTCGGAGCTCAGCCGGCATCGTCACCTTACGGAAGTGTTCGCCCTCAATTTCGGTGAAGCCATAATGCTCGCCAAGGCTGTCGTTAACGAAAGTGTAGTCCGCCTCGATGAACTCAGTAACGGGGAGGTTCTCTTTAAGGATATGAGAAAAAAGCATCTTAGTTTCCGTCCGCATGGCGTCTTCGAGGCGCCGTCCCAGGTATGTCGGAAACTGCTTCGTCCCTGGCGGCATCGATCCCAACTTATCAAGGCGCAACCATGCCGTAGTGAAATTCTCAGCTAGTGCTTGGGCCTTTGGGTCCGCCAGCATGCGATCGACCTGCGCGAGAAGTTTTTCCCGGCTTCGAAGCTCACCTGAGGCGGCAGTGGCCAGCAAACTTTCGTCCGGCATTGAACTCCAAAGGAAGTAGGAAAGACGGCTCGCCAACTGGTAGTCGTTCAGCTCGGGATGAAGATCCGCGTTACCTTCATTCAGGTAAAGGAAATAGGGCGATGAGAGAATCGCGCTGAAACCCGATTTTATTGCGTTCTTGTGATTCTCCCCAGCTTCGATGGACTCCTCCACAAACTCCACGATGTGCGCAATCTCTTCCATCTTTACGGGACGACGGTAAGCACGATTCGCAAGCTTCAGCATGGCAGTCGGTATATCGACCTTCTGAGGCTGTAGGGTGTCACCCACCAACTTACGATGATTCGCTGGAGGCCACTCTTCGTCAAGCGGCCCTTCGATCATCATTTCATACAGTCGAATCCGAGGACCCCGATAAACATATGAAGCCGGCACGACGCTGGCATTGTGTTCTTCCACTTCTTTATCTGTGACTTCAATCCCTCGCTCCCGCATTTCATCCACACGAACAGGCGTCCAAATCGTAGATTCCGGATGATAGTTCTCGATCATCATGCGGACATGCCGTTTGGAAGCCCCAGGACCGTTAATCCAATTAATAAATGGCACGCCACCTTTCGGCATCCAAGCCTCAACTGTGAAGGTCCCCACCTCGTTATCACCCAACTCAATCACCTCGATAATATTGCGCCCTCGCGTCGTCGACTTTTCTAGGGCGCGATAGTTGTCACCAAACCAGACACCTAACTTCATCGGTTGCCTCAAATCCACACCCAGCAGTTCAGGGTCATAACCATGATCGAGACGACCCTTAGCTTCCGCCTTTATCGTGATGCGGTAATTACCCGCTGCCGGCACCCCTTTTTGCTGCATGCTCTTTGGAACATTAGGGCGGCGGTCATCAGGGGCACCATGCCCGATATCCACGTAACTGGCATCCTCTGACAGGGCTCGATAAGCAACAGCCCCCCGGTAGACCGGACCGGAGGAGAACTCAGTGGGTTTGATTTCAAAACGATTCAACTCAGGCCGATCCTCACCAAAGACCAATACTTGATCGAGATAGTTGCGGGCGGATTCCAGATAAAGCCCCATCTGGTATTGCGATAATACCTGTGACTCTCCCACATTAGCAAAGCCATGTTTGGTTTCATCCGCAGGGAACGCAGTCGTCGCGTCATACACATCTGGGTGTACGCCGAGCAAGTCACGCATCGTGTTGTTGTATTCGTTTCGTGTCAGACGACGCAGGACCGTCTCCCTCGGAGCGAGGGCAGCAGATTCTGTAATGAGGTAACGGGTAATCTCGTTAATGACGGCCCGCTTCTCATCATCACTAGGCTGAGTCACCCCGTTCTTCTTCGGCGGCATTTCGCCAAGATTTAGGGAATCAAGAATTTCCTCAAGCGCCAGAAATGAGTCTGCCCCACTAGGATTATCGATAAACGGAATAAAGTCGCGATCGCCTTTCCTAGTGAGATCATCATGGCAATCAATGCAGTAGTTCTCAACAAAAGTTGGCACGAGCGAATCAAGCGATTCACTTTTCGATTCTACGGGGATGATACCACCGCTAAAAATGGATGTGGCAACCCAAAGGATTGAATTCTTCATCAGGCTACCTCCAGTCCCGTCAGCGTACTGGTCGAAGTATTGAAATGGTCGATTTCCATCCCGAATCGCTGCAACATCGACAAATAGAGGTTGCAGGCCATAGTCTGACTACCTCGCGAATTGTCCTTCTCGAAGCGGATATGCTGGCCATGCTTAAATCCACCCCCAGCGAGAATGATGGGTAGATCCTTATTCGAATGCGAACTCGCGTTGCCCATGCCACTCCCGAAGAGAGTCATTGTATTGTCGAGAAGACTTTTACCATTGGGCTCCTTGACTGAACGAAGCGTATCGAGAAAGTCCGCGAATGCTGCCGTATGAACCTTTTCAATTATGGAAAGCTCTTCGATGTAGCTCGCTACCCGACCATGGTGGGTGAGTTGGTGGTAGCCCTTGGTGAGAGGAAGTCCGCCGGAATTATTGCCAATCCCGGACACCTCCAGAGTAATGATTCGAGTCGAGTCAGTCTGCAGAGCGAGCGCCACAAGGTCGTAATAAAGGGGCAACCGATCAACGAAGTCGAAGCTATCCGCCTCGGCTGGCAATTTATAATTGGTCTTTGGTTTGGACTGATCAAGCCATGCCTGCGACTGCGTGAGTCGCTTCTCTAAATCCCTGACCGAAGTGAAATACTGATCCAGCTTCTCCTGGTCGGCTTTGCCGATTTGACGCTTGAGGCGATCAGCGTCCGTTTTGACAAGGTCGAGAATACTCTTCTCTTGAACATGCGCTTCTTTTAGGAGACTGCGATCTTTGGCTTTGGGCTCTTGAAATAAAAGTGAGAACAGAGTCGAGGGGTCTTCGACCGGCGGGATCGCCGAGCCGGAAGCGGTCCAACTCAGCCGGTTCCCGATAGAGGTGCCACATCCCATCTGCATCGACGAATAACGCGTCGCAGTTCCAACGTGTTCCGCTGCCTTTTGATCAACGGTAACATTGCCTTCAGCAAAGCCTTTAGAATTCTTCGAGAGTATGCCTGAGAGAAAAGCGTGCACCCCGCCATGACCACCCACCCCTTCCTGCCCGTGGTCGAGCTGGGAGAAAATAGTAAAGACCTCACGATGACGCTCCAACACTTCAATCTGCCCCGGCAGGGCATAATTCGCCCCCGTTTCAACAGGGAAGAAAAGATCGGGCACGTAGCCGAAATTATTACCCACACAGACCATACGCATCGGGGTCTCGCCTGAACTTGAAGATGCACCAACCAATTTGGGCATAGCCTCTAGCAATGGTAGCGACATCATCGCCCCGCCTGCTCCACGGAGGAAGTGGCGGCGATTTACGGGGTACAGCTTCTGTAGCATGGACTTGGAAGTATCTATTTTGAGGCTATTTCAGGGCTGAAAAGTATTTCAACTCAACACCATTCGCATATTTCGGGTTCTTAGATTCCGCCCTCCGGCGCGGATTGGGCTTCTTCATCAACCGTTTTAAACTCTCTACGAAATCCGCCTCTCAGCTTTCGGGAATCAGTGGATAAAGTAATCTCTTGACGACCCTTTTCAAGATCAATAGCCACAGTAGGGCTCTTGCCTCGTTCGCCATTGAGATTTCTAATCGAGAGAGAATTTTCTCTAATGCGCGGAGAGAGAAATGTTTCAAGATAACCGTGGTTGCGGATTTGGTCAGCAAAGGTAAGACCGACAATCGCCACCCGGTCTTCTGGAGGGATCGAAGCTTCAACAAGGACGACGCTAAAGGCGGCCGCTACTGTTAATATAAACAAAACAAAAGACTTCATCTCACTTCTTCTTGCCAACGCGCTCAATCTGCCACGTTGTAATCTGGGATTCGGCCGGAGGCACGTCTATATCAAGGCACCAGTGGACGCTGTTTATCAGCATCCTGTTGTGAGACTCTTCGGCAAAGTCACCAAGATGGCCGAAAGAAGTGGCGAACACCTTGCCGCCCCATTCATTTTCCCAAGTCCAAGCAACAATGTCGGCCTCTGACTCATTCACCATGATTGAACCCCACGAGCGATTGAGGAGACGATCACGACCTTTGCCTTTTCCAATGACGAGCGGTTCAACGCCAGGTTCGAGTCGAGTCAAGTAGAGTGTCCCCGGAGAAACCCACTCGGTCTTTTTTACGTTTGCCATGATAGGATGAGTGACGGCAGTGGGCAGAACTGAAATATCAGTAGTTCCAGCCTGATGAACAATGTAAGGTCCTGCTAGGGCGCGGCGGCCGAAGCCGTCATTCCACTCATACAAGGGGTGTTCCGGCGCATATTTAAAAGAATGATTGGCGGTCCGCAACCCGATAACGGGCTTACCTGATTCTAGATAATCTTTGATCGGCTCAAACTCATCTTCGGGCATCTTGAGGAAACGCATGAAAAAGATGGCCACATCTGCGTCGGCTAATACTTCAAGGCCGGGCAAGACGTTCTCCGTTTTCTTTTCCGGATCGCCCTCACCCAAAACAACGGTCGTCTTGAATCCAAATCGCTCTAACTCCTCAGCAAAAAGTGGCATGGAGAGTTCCGGCGAATAGTGAAGAGTGCCACATACCAAGACGACGTGAGGGCTGTTATCCTCAGCAACTGTAGGCTTAGGAAACAAAACGCTGAGAGCCAGGAGTAAAACTCTAAAAAGGGTCTTCATAGGAATGGCGACCGAAGAATCGCCGCCTTTGTGTTACGAATCGAAATGTTACGAAGCCAAAAGCTGTTCAAAAAAAACAGGGTAACCTAATCCGTGATCGCGGATACCCTCTGGTAAGCTTTCCTGTTGAAATTACTTCGAACCAAAGTTCGGGCTCGCGCGATAAATTAGGGGCATGCTGTGATCTTAGGAGTAACTATTCACACCGAAGCAGTTAGGCCTGTTGCGTTGCGTTAATCTCCAAAGCAAGTTTCGGGTAGTTTCGCTATCTCACCATATCACACCGCCAATCGCTCGGCGTCTGCCCAGTCTGCTGGCGAAACCAACGTGCAAAGTAATTTTGATCCAGATAGCCCACCGTCGTCGCGACCTCGCCGATAGACAGCGCCCCATCTTTGAGCAATTCGCAGGCACGCTCTAGTCGAGCCGAAGCCAGCAACTGACCAATGGTCTCACCTGATTCTCGCTTCAGTTGGCGGTTGAGGTGATCAATACTTTTTCCCCTAAGCTTTGCCACCCCTGCTGGCGATAACTCAGCGAGGTTGCCTTCAGTAATAAGGCAACGAATCCGATCAGTCATGGGGTGAATTCTGGCGTCTTCGGACCGACTCGACCCACGCCCACCCAGCTGCATCGTAGCGAGAATAGTTAGGACTTCAGCCGCCACCGCCAGGGGCGTGTCATAGGCCAGTAAGTGCAGTCGACCCAAGCGATAAAGCGCTTGCTCAATCTGTCGGGTCGCATCGCTGCCCAACTCAATTGAAGTGTAGAGCTTGGCGAAGTCAGCCGACTTCAAATCAATCGCGAGGCAGACCGGCCTCACCTCTCTTTCTTTGATGAACTCGTGATCTTGACGAGGGCACACACTGATCAAAGTCCCACGACGAACCGGAATCCTTTTTGCTTCTACCCGCTGCACCCCACGCCCACGCAGGTAGAGTAACAACTGTTGATAGGGATGCGAATGGGCCTTCACTTTCTCGACCTGATTCATGTGCTGGTGTAAAGCAAGCCGCCTAACACTCACGCCAGGCAGCTTGATGTCGAGTCTCTCGATGAGGATATCCTGAAAGTCGTGGGCCATAATTCTGCCTAGCCAATCTTCAAAATAATGAGATCGAAATAATGCTAATAAGTCGATATCATTCTAACGCATCTTTAATCAGGAAGCAATAATATGGATATGATAAGCGATCCTGCCGAGCTTCAACCCGACACACCATGGTCTGGCACCGTGTGGGCTCAAGCGACAGAAGAGTCACTCGCGGACCACGAGAACCGGGCCCGGCTCTGTGTCGCCACCTTGCTGCCTTTCCGGAATCAAAAACCCGACTGGGAGGGATTCGAAAATAGCATCAACTGGATGACTAAATGCGCAGAAGCGGCTGGGGTCGAACTGGCTTTTGTGCTCAATGCTGACACAGGTTACATCTTCAATCTCAGTCCGGAACTCTACGCCGAAGTGATCCAACGATTCCGTGCCGCCTTTCCAAATCCAAAGATCATCTGCGGTGTCACGGCCGTGGGAGCATCCGGCGACCAATTTGAGGCCGAATGGTATCACCCACATCTCGATATCGCGCAGACCGACTCCAATGTCGAAGTTATGATCATGACCTCGAAGCAGCTAAACCAACTGGATCACGAGCGCCGCCGCGACGCCTACTTTGAAATCGCTGAGCATATCACCGTTCCGGCACTCGCCCACGCTCTCGAGCCCGCGTTTGTTCCCTGGGCCACCCCGTTTAATCCCTGGCTACTTCATGAAATCGCCAATCATGAGAAATACGTGGGCGGAAAAATCTCAACACTGGATGAACCGCACCTTCTTTATTGGGCAGCGATGTGCCGTAACCTGAAGCTGAACTTCTCCCCCCACAGCGGTGACGATTTCGGAATCGCTTCAGCGATCAAAATGGGCCTCCCTCTGCTGATCGGTGCCGGCGTCAGTGCCTGTCCGTTGATCTGCCAGGCCCGAAAGTTGTGGCTTAGCGATCACTACGATCCTCGCGTTTACAAGCTCTTCGAAGCCTTCCAATCACTTGAAGATTCCGTCTTCCGCCTCGACGATCAGGGTAGCGCTGCCGCCTACAAGCATAGCACAGCAGTGGTGCTTCAGTTACTCGGGATCATCGCCAGCTCAGAAGTTCATCCTAACTGTCCCGACATTCGCCCAGGAGATGAGTACGCTCGTATGAAAGAGGCTCTCATCCGCCCGCTACGCGTTGCAGAACGCCTCGGAATCGATTTGTTTAAACTGGCCTGATCCATGGAAAATCTAGACCGTCTCGCCATTCATACCATGACCACGAAACCGTGGGACCTTCCCACGGCTTGTGCTAAGTATGCCGCCGCCGGGGTTCCCGGAGTCGGCGTCTGGCGGCAGTGGCTCGAAGGGCGATCTCTCGTCGAGTCCAAAACCATCCTCGACGACCATGGGCTCAAGGCCGTCTCCACCGTCCGTGGCGGATTCTTCCCCTACCTCAATGAAGCCGGTCGCCGCGACTCTCACGAAGACAACATCCGCGCTCTCGATGAAGCCGCCGCTATTGGCGCTCCGCAGGTCGTGCTCGTTTGTGGCGCCAAGCCAGACCTTAGTTTATCCGATAATCGAAAGCAGATCGCACAAGGGATTGCAGACCTGATCGATCACGCTTCCTCCGTCGGAGTAAAACTAGCGATCGAACCCCTCCACCCGATGTATGCCGATTGCCGCAGCGCCATCAACACGATTGGCCAGTGCAACGACATGATTGACCAACTTGGCGATGACTGGGTCGGAATCGCCGCGGATGTCTATCACATCTGGTGGGATCCTCAACTCGCACAGGAAATTGAGCGATCCGGCAAGCGAATCATAAGCTTCCATGTCTGCGACTGGGTCACCCCAACCAATGACTTTCTCAATGACCGCGGGCTCATGGGCGAAGGCTGCATCGATAACCGCGGAATCCGCCAACTTGTGGAAGCCGCCGGCTTTGACGGCTCCATCGAAGTTGAAATCTTTTCGGATCGTCACTGGGCCTTCGACCAAGACCGGTATCTCGAAGAAATCATCAACGCCTATCGCAAGCACGTTTAAAAAATACTAACAAAAACATTTTTTATCTTTCATGAAAACACACACAATCGGAATCATCATGAACGGCGTCACCGGACGCATGGGCACCAACCAGCACCTGCTTCGCTCTATTGATGCCATTATTAAGCAGGGTGGCGTTCAGGTCGGACCCGAAGAAATTATTATGCCTGATCCAATTCTCGTGGGCCGAAATGAGACCAAGCTTAAAAAACTCGTCGAGATTTCCAGCGCTGAAAAATACACTACCGACCTCGACGGTGTCATAAATGATCCAGCTTACCCAGTCTACTTCGACGCCCAAAGCACCCTGCGCCGTTTCGACGCCGTCAAGCAGGCCGCCGCCGCAGGTAAGCATGTTTACTGCGAAAAGCCGACCGCTATCAAAACCGAGGACGCCTACGAACTCTACAAGATCTGCCGCGACGCCGGCGTGAAGAACGGCGTGGTCCAGGACAAACTCTGGCTGCCCGGCATAATCAAATTTCAACGTCTTGTAGAGAACGACTTCTTCGGAGATATTCTCTCTGTCCGCGGCGAGTTCGGCTATTGGGTCTTCGAAGGCCACACAGTCCCTCCTCAGCGCCCCTCATGGAACTATCGTAAAGAAGAAGGTGGCGGCATAGCCGTTGATATGCTCTGCCACTGGCGCTACATCATCGACAATCTCTTCGGGAAGGTGAAAAGCGTTTCCTGTCTCGCCTCGACTCATGTCCCGGAGCGCATCGACGAGCAGGGTAACCCATACCCCTGCACCGCGGATGATTCCGCTTACTCCACCTTTGAATGCGAAAACGGAGTTGTTTGTCACTTCAACTCATCTTGGAATGTTCGCGTTCGCCGCGATGACCTCCTCACGATGCAGGTGGACGGGTCGAAGGGCAGTGCCATCATCGGTCTACGCGATGTCTGGACTCAGCACTACGGCAACACTCCTCGTCCCGTCTGGAATCCTGATATCCCCCAACCAATCGACTTCTTCGACGGTTGGCAGAAAGTCCCTGAACAAGAAGAATACGATAATGCGTTCAAGATCCAGTGGGAGATGTTTCTTCGCCACATCGCGATTGACGAACCCTTCCGCTGGAACCTTCTAGAGGGTGCCAAAGGGGTCCAGTTAGCCGAAATGGGGCTATTAAGTTGTGAGCAAAGGCGGTGGGTAAATCTCACTGATCTAGAAGACTAACCGATAAGAGCGCGAGGATGCATGGCGTCTTTTGTAATCTCTGTAGCGGTTAGGGTCTTCTCAGCTCAGGCCAACTGAGAATAC
>DCQY01000109.1 GCA_002323995.1 Akkermansiaceae bacterium UBA1506
GGGGACGGGATTGAACCGCCGACCGACTGGGTGTAAACCAGTTGCTCTACCGCTGAGCTACCCGCGCATTGCTGTGTGGTGGCCCTCAAAATGTATCCCATATGATGGGAGCTTTGGAAGGGGTCGGTATTATGAACTCTATCCCAAGATCCGCAAGTGGTTAAAGTCGTGCGGCGGACAGAAGTCTTGCGAAGGTGATGCGAGGCTTTTGGTATCCTCTATTTTAGGGTTCCATGCTTGGGGCCAGTATTTGGTTTCGGTGCCCAACTCTTGAAAAGTGCTGGCTATTGCGCGCCACCAACTGACGGAGGTGATCAACTGGAGTCTGGACAAGGGACCTCTGGAGGGATCAGTTTTTCGTTCCGAAGCTCCCTCCAAAGCTGTTTAGGAATTGGGTGCCTGAAATCGTTCAAATGATCCTCCACCTCCAAAGGGGAAGCGGCTCCAAGGACAACTGAAGATACGGAAGGATGAGCAAAGACAAACTGCAAGGCTGCGGTTCTCAGGGAGATTCCATGTTTCTTACAGATCGATTCGATCAAGGTAACTCGCTTTACGATATCTGATGGTGCTGTGGCGTAATTGTAACGGCAGCCCGTAATCGTGCCTGTAGCAAGTATGCCTGAGTTGAATACGCCGCCTAGGATGACTCCGATATTTCTCTCTTCAGCAAGCGGCAGAAATGTTGTGTTTGCTGGTTGTTCAAGCAGTGAATAGCGTCCCGCCAGTAAAACAGCATCGGGATCAGAGTTTCTGACAAATTTCTCAGCCGCATCGGCGTCATTCACTCCAACGCCATAGGCCTTGATGATACCCTGCTCTCTCAGGTCTGTAAGGGCTGGGACAGCACCTTCCATTGCTGCTTCGAAAACCTTTTCATAGTCATTACCGTGTGCTCCTCGCTCCAGATCGTGAACCAAGACAAGGTCGATCTGGTCTCGACCGAGTCGTATCAGGGACTGCTCGAGAGACCGCATTGTCCCTTCGCGACTGTAATCAAAGTTCATCGCATGAGGT
This sequence comes from Akkermansiaceae bacterium UBA1506, assembly GCA_002323995.1. Lineage (GTDB taxonomy): Bacteria > Verrucomicrobiota > Verrucomicrobiia > Verrucomicrobiales > DEV007 > Arctic95D-9. The sequence goes on from DCQY01000109.1 coordinate 1,018, forward strand.
GCGCCGCTCGAGTAACCCGTGACAGCGTTATTCGGCGGTGAAAAGGGATCGGTGACCCGGCCGACTTTGCTAGAAAGAATCACCTTGGACTGAGGGGCGTGGCGAAGCGCCGCGCCGATGCGGTGCTCAGAAAGTCCATGACCGTAGAGCGGAGAGGTATCGATTAGAGTGATACCTTTTTCAAGTGCCTGGCAAATAGTTTCAACGGCGTTGGACTCCTCTATTGGAGAGTAGAGGTCTCCGATCACGGCAGCACCGAAACCGATGGCTGAGACCTCTAGGCCGGAGCGTCCGAGGGTGCGCTGAGGAAGAAGATCAGGCATGAGTGGAAAATGGCTGAATTGACGCCTTTCGTCAATCGTGCCGCTCTCTGATGAGTAGAGCACGTCAGAACACCGCCCGCCATGATCATGGTTTGCCAATTATCTCTGCGTAAGTGGTCATCCTCCCATTGGCAGGCCAGTGAATAAGAGTGGCGATTTTTCTTTTGTTTTCGAATCAAGCATTTGGGTGCAGCCAGGAGTTGCTGGCTGCAGTCTTTCGCGCGATGAGTAGAGATTGTGATTGATTCGCTGAGCATCCAAGAGCTGGCATCCTGGTTGAAGGATCGCGAGTGGGAAAAGGCGTTTTGTGACGGCATTCTTGCTGCCGCAAACCGTCTGGTTTCTGCTCGATTGGTCCACGAGGTCTCCGCCAAGTGGCTCGATACCGGAGATGTTGAGATTATCGGTTCCGTGTCAGAGAAGAATGGGCAGACTTGGCAACCCGCGGTCGTGATCTGGAGAGAGGGTGATGGATTAGCGCTAGAGGGTAACTGTCAGTGCCCGCGAGCGATAAACTGTGAGCACGCCGCCGCCTTGCTAGGCTACCTTGCTAAGTCCAAAGAAAGACTGGAGCGTGCTGCTGGGGGAGCTCCACAGCAGGACGCGATGATCGAGGGAAAGATACTAAAATTGAAGGAAAGTCGAGAGGATTGGGAAGCTGCCACGGCTACTGTAGACATAACTCCGAGGTTCCTCATCAGAGTTAAGCGGCGTCCTGAGGGAGAGAGAGCGGCATGGATGCCTGAAATTTTGGTGGAAGCTTTTGCCGTCTACGATGGCCACCAAGTGCCGCTTAATCCTGGTGGCCATCTTCCTCCGATTGTCTTACCTGATCGTAAAATAAAAAGGTTACGAGGAGCCGAGGTCGAAGCGATGAATTGCCTTTACGCGCTCGATCTTGTGCCCGGAGCTGAGAAGCCCCCGCAGTCGCTTCGCAAAGTCGAGATGCCGGAGTTAGAGGGCACCCTTTGGGCGCCAGATACCAACGAGTGGCCGCATCCTGAATTCTACTGGCAACGGTTTCGACATGAGGGTGGGCCCGCACTAGAGCGACGTCGGTGGGAGGTGCGTTATGCCCCTGACATTGGCTATGAACCGCTCATATTTCAGTCCAAAACGTGGCGTGCTGAAATCGTTGCAGAAGGGAAGGGTTGGTTTCATTTATCTGCGGGATTTGAAATCGACGGTGAGAACTTCGAACTTCAACCCATTCTTGCCGCGCTCGTAAAGAATCAGTTCCTTGAAGTGACTGAGTCCATGCCAGATGGACAGGAGTTTATGATTTTTCTTCCTGATGGTCGTGGCCTAGCTCTGCCGGTGGGCCGGTTCAGGCGATTGTTGAAAACCTTGGGTGAACTCCTTGAATTCAAATTCAGTGAAGGACGGATCAAATTGAGCCAGACCGATGTTGCCCTCATAATGGCGGGTGAAGAATCTGATGTTTTACAAGCGGCAGCTCCTGCTGAAATCGTGGATCTTGGTGAGCGCTTGCTTCACTTCGCAAAGATCGACAGGGTTGCCGTGCCCGAGGGCGTCGAAGCGACACTGAGGGAGTATCAGCTTGAAGGTTTTTACTGGTTACAGTTCCTGTCTCAGAGCGGTTTGAACGGGATCCTCGCTGACGATATGGGGTTGGGAAAGACTCTGCAATCGCTCACGCATATCACTTCAGAAATCGAATCGGGACGAAATCAAGGACGGCCCTCGCTTGTGGTCGCGCCAACGAGTGTCGTTCTGAACTGGGAGCGCGAAGCTTCCAAGTTTACCCCTAATTTGAATGTGCTCGTCCTCCAGGGAGCGGGGAGGAAGCGGAACTGCGCCAAGATACCGGAGGCTGACCTCGTGCTGACTTCTTATGCGCTCCTCCATCGCGATCTCGAGATTCTTTCAGCGTACGAGTTTCACCTCCTAATGCTTGACGAAGCGCAGCACATCAAAAATCCCGAAGCCCAAGTTTCGCAGGCAGCGATGCAGTTGAACTCTTGCCATCGAGTTTGCCTCTCGGGGACTCCGGTTGAGAATCATCTTGGTGAGTTGTGGAGCTTAATGAATTTTTTGATGCCGGGTCTTCTTGGGACGAAAGAGTCTTTTCGGGAGAATTATCAAGCTCCAATCGAAAAGAATGGAAATGAGTCAAAGCGTAAATTATTGGCTGATCGGGTTGGTCCTCTCATCTTGAGGCGAACGAAGAACGATGTCGCAAAAGAGCTCCCACCAAAAACTGAAGTCTTGCATCCGATCGAGATGACTAAAGTTCAGAAGGACCTGTATGAAACAGTTCGTTCGACTATGGATAAGCAAGTGAGGCAGGCGCTTGCAATTCATGGTCAGGAGGCTCAAGTCTTGTTTCTCGGTGCGCTTCTGAAGTTGAGGCAAATCTGTTGCCACCCCAAATTGTTGAAGGAAGGGAATTATGGAAATCTCGAAACAGAATCAGCCAAGTTTGAATATTTAGTCGAGTTACTGACAACCCTCGGGGCGGAAGGTCATCGAGTACTTTTGTTTTCGCAGTTCACCTCCATGCTTCAGTTGATTGAGAATCACCTTCAAGCGCAGGGGATTCCGTATCTGAAACTAACTGGAGAAACTAAGGATCGACAAGATCTGGTGGAGCGTTTCCAGCAAGGAGAAGGAGAGGTGTTCTTAATTTCTCTTAAGGCCGGGGGCACCGGATTGACTCTTACTGGAGCGGATACGGTGATCCACTATGATCCTTGGTGGAACCCGGCGGTGGAGAATCAAGCGACGGATCGAGCTTACCGGATTGGGCAGGATAATCCTGTCTTTGTACACAAACTTATATGCCAGAATACCGTTGAAGAGCGCATTCAGCAGATGCAGGAGAAGAAAGATGACCTTGCTGGGGATCTGCTCTCCGGCGCGACTAGCCAGTTAAATCTGACTACAGAATCGATGGCCTTGTTGTTAGGCGCTCACCAAGATCCCTAGTTACTTAAGAAGATGTAATCCTGAGCAAGGTGATTGAGAGCTTCTTTGGTATCGTCAAACTTGTCAGCAAGGACCGGGTAGACATTCTTAAGGTCAAACTCGTTCGCTAAGGGATGTTTGGCCGCCCAGCGGAAAGCACAGCGGGCCGCCTCCTCGTAGTAGTTGAGGTGAGGTGCTCCTTTGTGGTTGGCGTGATTCTCGATGAATTCAGGGAAAAGGCCGGTTAGGGCCATGAAGCTATTACCGCATTGCACTTGCAGGAAGAAGCGATCGTAGTTACTGAGGCCCTCCATTTCTTCAATAAAGTCAACGTGGTAGGTAAAGTCGAGGTCCTCTCGTGTGGGTTGAAGTCCGGTCATTGGATCGCCGATGGAATGCGCGGCAAGGGTGGCGGCGACATAGTCTGCGATGTGCAACTCGTCGATTTCGGCGTCCTTTAGATGGCGTCTGACGAGGACAAAAAAGTAAAGTTCGGGAGAAATGGACAGTGGGGAGGCGTTCTCATCGATCGCTTCAAACAGCTTATCGTGTTCAACAAGTGTGACTCGCGACTCGCGATCCTGAAAAAGCGAATAGAGCGCTTCTGAGTGGGAGTCGTCATTCAGCAAAGCCTTCTGAATGAAGATGAAATCCGTGGGGGTGAGATGGTCGAGGCAACTTGTTGGAAGGTGGCGCATGGCGCGAGCGGTGTTAATTAGTTAAGTAATATTGATATTCAAGAAATATTAACTAAAAGAGATTACAGCAGTGCCTGGTGAAGGTGGCAAGAGGAAATCTGAAGAATCTTCAGATAAAATTCGGCGCCAATAGAAGACGATGGCGCCGACCTGCTAGGGAAGACGACTCTACCTCTTTCGCTCGGCTGGGGAAGCGGTAGGTCAGCTAACTTTTACGAGGGCAAAAGCGGGTTGCCTAGTCTACCACTTTACCGTTCACGTAAGTGAGTCCGAGATCGTTCTCTCTCACATCAGCGAGGCGCTGTGCCATTTGTATTTTGAACCGGTCGACCACTTTGGTGAACTCCGGATTCATCGCCAGATTGGTGTATTGGTTGGGATCTTTTTGAACATCGAACAGTTCGATTCCTTTGGAGGCATCCTCTTCATACTGGATGTAGGCATATTCGTGTGTGCGAAGGAGAAACCCTCTTCGCATCGGTGCGACACTGAAGGCGGCTTCGCGGACTTCAAGGCTAGGGAGCTCGATTATCCCTGAAATATCTTTTCCTTGGAGTCGCTCATGAACTGGCAGGCCACAGAGCGATGATAGGGTGGGGTAAAGATCAATCAGTTCAACGAGAGAGTCGGACACGGCAGGCTTCTGGCCGGGGAGAGAAATGATTAGGGGTACGCCCGACGAAACGTCTCGCAAGCTGACCTTAGCCCAAAAGTCGTGTTCCCCGAGGTGATAGCCGTGGTCACTTGTGAATATGATGATTGTATTATTTTCCAACCCTGCTTCCTCAAGGGCATCAAGCACCACACCAACTTGGGCATCCATATAGGCAACTGATGCATAGTAGGCGCCAATGGCTTTCTTCTGCTTCCGGATATCCATCTGCATATTCTCGCTGGTGCAGTAGTTAATTCCTGGCTTGGGGATATCGTCCCAATCTCCTTCGACCTTGGGAGGTAGGACCATCTTGTCGTAGGGGAGGAAAGGTTCGTAGTATTTCCTCGGTGCCACGAAAGGGACGTGCGGCCGAACGAAACCGACTCCGAGCCAGAATGGCTTGTCCTTGTTTTCATTGATCAGTTCGGCCGCTTTGCGTGCTGCTTTTCCATCGGCATGGACAAGGTCGTCTCCGTCTGCCTCAACGACTACAAACGTGTTGCCTCCAACGACGGGGCGCTTGCCGTCTGGATTTTTCTGTAGCGTTTCGCCATCACCCTCGGCTTTCCACTCAGGGCCCGGCGTGTTAAATCGCTCAGTCCAGTTGGCGGCATCATCGGCACCGTTGTAGCTCTCATGCTCTGGCGGAAGATTTTCCTTCTTGTATTCGACGCCGCCGGGAACCCCCATGTGAAAGATCTTGCCAACACGAGCGGTGTGGTAGCCATGATTTTTGAAATGCTCTGCCCACATGGCGCGATCACCAATTTGAGAACGGGGATTTTTGTAACCCAGAGTACCGGTTGCATGCGGATAGTATCCGGACATAAACGAAGCGCGTGAGGGGCCGCAGTAAGTGCCCTGACAGTAGGCGCGGGTGAAACGAATGCCGCGCTCAGCAAGGCGGTCAATGTTGGGGGTGTGGCAGACCTCGTTGCCATAGCAGGAAAGAGCCGTGTAGGTGAGGTCGTCTGAGATTAAAAACAGTACATTATATTTCTTTTCGGACTCGGCGGAAAGGGTCGTGACAATGAACGTGATAGCAATCAGGAGAACTTTTTGCATGGCAGAGATCCAAACTAGAGGTTGATACAATAAAATGACAAACCTTCCACGCATACGCAGTTGCGTGCGGGTGTCACGAGGTATAGAAGAGCGGCACGATGAAACCTAACATCCTTAAGGTTAGAGATCTGACCAAGCATTTCGGTAACGTCACTTCTGTGGACGGGGTTTCGTTTGATATTTTTAGGGGAGAGGTTCTCGGGTTGCTCGGAGCAAACGGGGCTGGGAAAACGACTGCAATCAACATGGTGCTCGGCATTGTAACGCCAACGGGCGGTCGTATTGAAGTCTTTGGCAAGGAATTGATGGCAAATCGTATTGAAGTGCTTCGCCAAATGAACTTCTGCAGCACCTACACTCAACTGCCGGGAAATTTGAGGATCTGGCAAAATTTAAAGGTGTTTGGTCAGATCTACAGGGTGCCCAATTTGAATTCGCGTATCGACGAAGTGTTGGAGATGCTGGAGATTTCCCATCTCAAAAAACGTGTCAGCGGAGAGCTATCAGCCGGAGAGGGAACCCGGCTGAATCTCTGTAAGGCACTCCTGAATCGCCCCCGACTATTGCTTCTTGATGAGCCCACCGCGAGTCTTGATCCAGACATTGCCGACAAAGTGAGGGGGGTGGTGAAGCGAATTCGCGACGAAGAGGGAACAACGATTCTCTACACATCTCACAACATGCGTGATGTGGAAGAAGTGTGTGACCGCGTCGTCTTTATGCACAAAGGCAAAGTGCTGTTCACCGGAACCTCAGAGGAAACCTTGCATCATTTTGAGGAGGAGTCGCTAGAAGAGGTTTTCATCCGTGTGGCGCGTGGCGGAGATATTGAATCTAATCGAGAAACTGAGGAGGCTACTAAATGAGCTTCCCCACCGTCAGGGCGCTTGTGCTGCGTTATCTTTATCTCTATACCCGCACCCCTGTCCGGATTGTGGAATTGGTCTTTTGGCCTCTGGTGCACCTGCTGGTCTGGGGCTACCTTACCCGGTTTCTGCAACAGAATGTTGGTGATGACTTTCCTCATGAGATTACTTTCTTGATTGGGGCTGTGATCCTCTGGGACATTCTCTTCCGGGCTCAGCAGGGTGTCGCTATTTTCTTCCTTGAAGATGTCTGGTCGAGAAACCTTCTCAATATTTTCGCTGCTCCGGTGACAAATGCCGACTATCTTGGATCTACCTACGCAGTTGGGATGATGCGAGCATCGGTGACCTCTGTGATGCTCGGTGGTTTATCGGTCCTTTTCTACAGCTTTAACATATTTCAATTGAGCTGGGCGTTGATACCCTTTGTATTCAACTTACTTATCTTTGGATGGGCATTGGGAATGATTTCCACGGCGTTGATTGTCCGGTGGGGGCCTGCGGCAGAAACGTTGGCCTGGGCTGTGCCGTTTTTCATCCAGCCGTTTGCTGCAGTTTATTATCCGGTGGACTACCTGCCAACCGTTCTGCAGTGGATCGCTAAGGCGCTGCCGTGTTCTTATGTGTTTGAGGGCATGCGAGGTATCCTCACTGATGGGGTTGTGAACTGGAAAGAATTAGGGATCGCAACCATACTTAATTTCTGCTACTTGGGCCTCGCTGGTTTGCTCTTTGTCCGTGTTATGCTCAAGGGGCGAGAAAAGGGTTTGTTGACTAAGTTTGCATCTCAGTAGCCGTCCCCAGTTAATGGGGAATATGGGCTTAGCAAAGCTTTTTAGTTTGGGAACTTGGACTGTTGGTCTGAGTGATCCACAAATCGAAATATGAAAAGAATTTTCAAACACGTCCCATGGGTGTTTGGACTCTGAGCCCTCTTTGGGACTGCACAAGCCGAAGTGCTTCGGCCTAACATCATCCTTATATTTGTCGATGACCTTGGCTACGGGGATCTTGCCTGTTACGGTAACGATAAGATCAAGACTCCAAACCTTGACCGAATGTCTGAAAAAGGACAACGGTGGGCGAGCTTCTACGCTTCTGGTTCCACCTGTGTTCCGAGCCGAACGGGACTAATGAGTGGTCGTCACCCTGCCATGTTGGGTAGGGATAAACTAAGAAATGATCCTTCAGCGCTGATGCCTGCCATGTTGAAGCGTCAGGGCTTAAGATCCCAGCGGAGCACTCGACCGATTCGATTCCATTCGGTGACGAGGATGTTGCCACGGTTGTCAAAAGCGACACCATGAGGGGAAGTCACCACCCCTTCCTTCCACTGTTCTGGGGTGGTTTTTGATGTGTTGATCTCGCTAGGAGTATCGTTAGTTCCAAGTTGCGAGACAATATTTCCCTCTTTATCGAGAACGGTGACACGTCCAGCGATCTCAGCGATCACGACGAGGTCATCATGGAAAGAGGCGGAGGACGGACGCCGCAAACCTGTGGCATATTCCCCAATCACCTTGCCATCAAGGGTGAGATGAACAAGGCGAAGATTAACGCGGTCGCAGCAGAGAATGCGAGGCTCATCATAGCGAGGATCGATGAAGATCTTGTGGCAGTTATTAAGGTTGTAGGGTTCATCGCGCCCGCCGAATGAATGCTTAAGATTACCTTTGGAATCGAACACGTAGATCCAGTCGATGCCGTATCCATCCACGACGAAGATGTCACCGTTGGGAGCGACATCGACCGAAGTCAGCTTGAGTCCCTTGGGGCCGAACTTTTCTTTTGGGAAAGCACCTTGAGGAATCTCTAAGACGATTTTGCCATCGAGGGTAGCCTTGATAACTCTCCCTTCTCCAAGAACGGAGGCGTAAATGAAATCATCTTTGATAACAAAACCGTGAAGGGTCTTTGGCATGTTAGGGACCGAATGAGAGTAGCTGCCGTCAGGCCTGAAAACCTGAAGCGAGCCGTTATCTCCTTCGACACTGAGGTAGATCATGCCTTTGGAGTCAACGTCGACTTCACCGTGAAGATTGCCGATATGCTCTTTGTTAGCGGGTGGCTTGAGCCAGCCCGGCACATGAATATAGGATTCAGCCTGAACCGAAAAAGTTATAAAAAGGAGGGCGATGAGGGAAAGAAGAGGGCGATTCATGGCGGAGAGAATAGTGGGGGGGCTGAAACGGGCAAGGCGATAATTTAGCGCAATCTTTGACATATCTGCCGCGGAGCCGATACCCAGGATTTGACCGATAGCGTGAGACAAGATCTCGCTGATGGAACCCCTGATTCTCAATGAGTGACCTTGCCACCAGAAGTGTTTGCACATAATCGTAATCGCAACCGGCATCGC
>DCQY01000136.1 GCA_002323995.1 Akkermansiaceae bacterium UBA1506
GTTCAATCCCGTCCCCGCGCACCACTATTTACTTCTCAAGATGAGCGCGTCGTCTATTCCCGATCAAGGCTAAGGCGCGAGGAACCTGCCAAGTCTTGCGGTTTGCCGGATAAGTTCGCGAAGTAACTCCTCTTCAGCCTCTTAATTTCGATATTTGGGATTCAAACAACGCCGTTCCATTTTTTAGCGGCTTCTATTAGGCCGCTTTAAACCAGATTACGCTTTGTCCTATAACCTGTCGCGAGACAAAGCCACTAAGGTCTCAAAGACCTGCAGTTTGCGTTAATAAAAAAAGAAATTGCACAGTCTATATTTATCGGATTCCAGTTTCCCTCGTTCGCATAAACCTGGTCGATCTACTCCTAGCTGGAACAGGATCTAATTTCCATAAAGCGCGGCAAGATCAAAGCTGATCAAGACGCAGCCATAGCCAGAAATCCCACCGAGAAGAGGCGTGATTTCGCTTGGTCTTCGCTCATGCCACAAAAAACGCTTCTAAAATCTGAGAATTGAGCGATGTTCGCCGCCACCATCAATTATGGACAAAGACAACGATACCGTAGAACTAGAAGGAACGATTCACACCGTTCTTCCTGGAACGATGTTCCGAGTTGAGTTGGACAACGGCCACCTCGTCCTCGCTCACATCTCCGGGAAAATGCGTAAGCGATTCATTCGTCTGGTTGCCGGTGACCGCGTCAAAATCGAAATGTCACCCTACGACACAGAGAAGGCGCGCATCGTTTATCGTGTCGACAGTCGAAGTCCTCGCCCTGGAGGGCACCCAGGAAAGCGTCGCTCTCCTCGATCTATGGCTCGTCCTGGGCAGCCGAAAAAGCGCCCCAAGCCAAATCCAACCCCGCGTCGCGGCGGCGGCGGCGGCGGCGGAAACAAGAAAAAGTGACCGTCGCTCTCGGTCGCTGAACTCCGGAGTCAGATGAATGACGAATTTATTCGCCATCCTGGGACTTCCCGAATCGCTCCTCCTCGATCACTCTGAGATCGAGGGCGCTTGGCGGGCAGCTACAAAAAAAGCTCATCCCGATCAGAAAAGAGATAGCGAAAGTTTAATCTCTGCAGATCTTAATCGAGCCCGATCAGTCCTCTCTTCACCAGGAGAACTGCTGGCTCATTGGCTCGAACTCAAGGCCGGTAAGCAAGAGTCCAATCGCTCTCTCGATCCAGAATTAATGGACCTGTTCGCCACCGTTCATGCCGCACTTCAAAAAGCGGATTCGGTCATCTCAAGAAACCAGAACTCGACCACGGCTTTAGCCAAGGCTCTGCTCACCAAAGAGAGCGTTGAAGCACAACTTGGTATTCAGCAAAAAATGGCCCACATTCACCAATTCAAACAATCAATCATCAGCATCTTCCCGGAAATCGACGAGGCTGCGAGATCAGGCAATTTTGAGTCAGCCCAACGGAACCTTTCGCAATTAAAATTTCTCACTAAGTGGGAGCAACAATGCCAAGCGAGGCTGCTTTCTCTCCTCGAGGGCTGAATTACCAATGAACGAAGACCTCATCATCGGAATCGACCTCGGCACCACCAATTCGCTGGTTGGAGTGGTTGACTCTGGCTTCCCTCTCATACTTGCAGACGAGGAAGGCGAGCGTCTCACTCCTTCCGTGGTGACCTACTTAAAAGACGGCTCCATAGTAACCGGGCGAGAAGCGCTTCGACTCAAAAAGCTTGAACCCGAACGCACCATTTCATCGGTTAAACGTTTTATTGGTCGCCCTTTTGACCAGATTTCGACAGAAGAAAAGGCCGCCTCCGATTACAAAATTCAACCTGCCTCTTTCGGAATTGAAATCCCCCTGAGTGAAGCTGAAACCACTTCTCCGATCGAGGTCTCTGCTGAGATTTTAAGGCGCTTAAAAACCGTGGCCGAAACGGCCCTTGGCCACGGCGTTTCGCGAGCGGTTGTGACCGTCCCGGCCTATTTCAGTAACTCTCAACGGGAAGCAACAAAGTCCGCAGCCGAATCAGTTGGTCTGACAGTCGAGCGGGTTTTGAATGAACCCACTGCCGCAGCTTTGGCCTACGGACTCGACAAACTTGATGAGCAGCAAACAGTGGCCGTTTACGACCTCGGCGGTGGCACCTTTGATCTTTCTATTCTTCAGATGAAAAAAGGTCTCTTCGAGGTGATTTCAACGGCTGGTGACACGCAACTCGGAGGGGATGATCTTGACCTTGTCATAGCTAACGCAATTCAAAGACGCCTAAAACTCGATGACCTCACTACGGCTGAGTCATCACGCATTCGAACCGCTGCTCGCGAAGCCAAAGAATCCCTAAGCTCATCAGACACTCACCTCATCCGCCTTCCTTTTTTCCGGGGGAATGAGAGCTTCGAAACTGAAATAAGCCAAAGCGAAGTCGAGGCGCTCATGCTTCCGGTCATTAGAAGGACTCGGTCGATTTGTCGGCGCGCTTTTGCAGAGGCACAAAACAAGGGAGTCGATTCAATCGATCACTTGATCTTGGTCGGAGGCAGCACTCGAATTCCTTTGGTGCGACGCAGTCTCGAAGAGTGGTTCGAAATCGTTCCCAATCTCAGTCAACATCCTGACGAGGCTGTCGCTCTCGGCGCGGCTATCCAGGCGGGCATTCTGTGTGGGCGGGTCAGGGAGGTATTACTCGTTGACGTCACTCCACTCTCTCTCGGTATCGAGACATTCGGTGGGCTCATGAATGTAATCATCCCGAGAAACTCAACGATCCCCGCCAAAGCTGGTGAGATGTTTACGAATGCAGTCACCAATCAGAAGAATTTTGCCATAAGAGTGCTCCAAGGTGAGCGAGAAATGGCCCGCGATAACTGGCTCCTCGGAGAAATCGAAATTCCTTTTAAGCCGGGCCCCAAAGGTAGTGCTCGCGTCGGGGTCCAGTTTAAAATCGATCAAAACGGCATCTTAGAAGTACTTTCACGCAATACAGAAACGGGCAAAGATCACATCCTTGAAATAAAAAGTTCGGCGGTCGACGTCGACGACAGCAGCGTCGAACAAATGGTCAGCGAATCGATAGATCATGCCTTCGATGACATGAACGAAAGAATCTGGACAGAGGCCCGCATGAAAAGTGAGGAATTGCTACCCGCTGTCGAAAGTGGCCTCGAACTGGTTGGATCAAAGCTCTCTGAAAACGAGTTAACCGAAATTCATAAGGCTTCTACTCTAGTCAAAGGCATTCTTACAAGCGACCTGAAAGATGCAGCGGCACTGAAGCAGGCTAATCATACGCTCGACGAGGCGACCCAAAATCTAGCAGCCCTACTCGTCGAGGCAGCATTTGAATAAAGGCATTAGAAAAGGGCATGCTTACCGTCTACTATATGCGAGAGAAACTTATCGTTTCATTTCCGGCCTACCCTTCCTCAAAAGCCTGAACTTTAGCTCACCCGTCAATGAAGGAACTTCTCAATCGACTATCCGACAACCCGGCCGATTGGGAACTGCGCGCATCGATTGCGAGGCAGTATTACGAAGCGAGAGATTTCGAGACAGCCGTCAGCATCCTTGCTAAAGCTCCGAAAATTCCTAACGAGGAAAACTCGGTCATATTCGCTGCTACCGTCTTTTCCAAGACGAATCCTTCACACAGCCTTGCTCTCCTCGACCAGTTCAGTGACGTCCATGGAACCAGCCCTGAGATCGAACAACTCAAAGCTCGCATCAGTCACTTTAATCACCCGCGCGACCCAATTCCCCAAGCTAGCAGTCGCGAACGCTTAGCGCCTGTTCCCCCTCGAGAAGGATCGAACCAACCTCTCACGAAAAACGAAATTGAAGCGGCAAAAGCCGGCTCCGAACTCCAGTCTCACACCCCGGTTCCACCTTGCGAAAACACTCAGGAAGCAAAGTCCCCTTTCCTCGTCCCACCAGATGTTCATCCAACTGAAGATCTGGAGAAGGTTCAGTTGGCTTCTGAGCAGGAAAAGAAAAAAAGGAGGGGTCTTCTTAGCCGTCTTTTCAAAGCTGCTACTCTGCCAGAAGGGGAACCGGCCAAAGCAGATAAAATAGAAAATTCTGCCACCATTGGTGAGGAAAACTTAGAAGCGGGACCCGAAGCCAGCGGAAAGGGAGCTTTTTCCGGTCAATCAAATGATAGAGATAAGGCAGAAGCTCAAGATTTATTCCATTCCAGGAAACTTGGTAGAGAAGAATCAGTCGCCGAAGAGTCCACTGATCCTAAGGCCCTCAAATTACGTCAAGCTGGAGAGAGTGACTCCGAAATCAAAACAGAGAACGGGCTCCACATTCTGGTGTCAAAAGGGGAATCTGTCCACGCTGCTGAGAAAGAGGACGACCGTGAGGAACGGATCCAAGCGCTCATTGCGGCATTAGTCGTCCACCTCATTTTCCTGCTGATTTTTGCCTTTGCTGCTGTCAGTGCTCCACCACCAACCCCTCCACAGATTATCGCGTCAGCACCAAGCGAGGAACAGGATGAACTCGATGCGACTACATTGGAGCGCAAGGAAGCCAAAGACACGGCTGCGCAGGCTGTCGCCACCCCCACGATTGCGGCATCTGCTTTTTCTGATTTCGCCCTACCTGACAACTTGAATATCGAAATCGATATCGATATGTCCGCCATGTCCGACAGCGATGCCAAATTCACCAATTCTATGCAGGGTTTTGGCGGCATGAAGGGTATCCCGGTTTCCATGCGCTCACGATGCACCGCCACTCAACGCATGAGCCGGCTTCGGGACAACGGAGGTGATGAAAGAGCAGAAGAAGCCGTCGTAAAGGGCCTTATTTTTCTGGCTAGCCAACAGGACGTTCAAACCGGCGCCATCGGTCAGGAGTATACAGCCGGGATGACAGGTCTTTCTCTGCTCGCTTTCTTGGGTCACTGCGAAACGCCTGAATCATTGAAATTCGGAGATGCCGTCGTCAAAGCGACTCTCTTCCTAATGAATAGGTCTATGGAAAATAACGGCCAAATGACCAATGGGGAACCAGGAGATCCTGCCACTTACGAACATGCAATTGCGACCTACGCTCTTTGTGAATTGCATACCATGACTAAGGCGTCTGGACGGGAAATTCCCCGCCTTGGATCTGTCATCCGCAAAGCAGTCGGGATTATAGTCAACGCCCAACACGAGGACGGCGGCTGGCCCTACGGGTTTACCGGCGAGGGGCTTGAAGACCTTTCTGTATCTGGTTGGCAAATTCAGGCTCTCAAGGCAGCCCACAATACCGGCGAACGCATCTCTGGAGTTGAACAAGCGCTCAACAGAGCGATCAAGGATTACATTCCTCGTATTCAGGACGGCCAAGGCGCTTTCAAATATAATCCTGAGGATCCGGCTGGTCGTGATTCGCTCACCAGCGCCGCACTTTTAGCACTGAAGATGTGGAATGCCGACGAAGAACCGGAATACTTCAAAGGGCTCCGCTACCTTACTAACCGTTATCTTAATCCGTCTCCTGGTGGCAACTACTACACGCCTTACTACAACACTCAGCTATTTTTTTTGGAGGGCGGTGAAGTGTGGGAGAACTACAATACCAAGTTTCAACCTCAACTTCTTGCCGCTCAAAATACTGACGGTTCCTGGCTCGGCACCGGACCGCGCAGAGACGACCGCATCATGAACACTGCGTGGGCTGTCCTCATGCTTGAGGTCTACTACCGCTACCTGCCCACCACTGACCGAGTGGAAATGAGGACCGGCAGGTAGCCGCTAGAGCACTTGGAAACAAGAATAAAATTTGAGGTTTGATCTTGTTTTTAAAATTTCATTCCTGATACCCTCAAAGCTAGGGTTATTGGTCAAACTGTGACTGGTAATCAATCCCGCTGTATGGAATCGCCCACCGATAGCGCAGACGGTTGGTATCTTAACCAGCTGAAAGCTAACCCAGAGGACTGGCACCTCCGTTGCCTCGTCACTCAAAGACTTTACGAGTGCGGAAAATATGGCGAGGCAGCCACCCTGATGTCTGACGCTCCAGATATCCCCGCGGAGGAAGAGAACATCATTTTTGCAGCAACGATTCTCGGGGTCGAAAATCCCCTTACAGGTATCGCTATTCTCAAAGGTTTTCGAGCGGCCAGCGGAAGCTCTCCAGCCATCGAAAAGCTACAGCAGCAGCTCAAAGATTTGAACAATGACCACACCGCCAAATACCCGGCGACGCCTGAAACCAACGCGGTAAAGGTCATGTCGAATCCTCACAAAGTGGCGCAAACCGATGTGGTTGTCGAAAGATCTGAGCACCCTCCTGAGATCGCTCCCACTCCTCCCCCCAAAACTGAATTCAAGGCTTCTCATTTAGCTAACGTATCGGCCAGCGAAGTCGAAGACCGTGGCTATGAAGGCGAGTTTTCTCATGCTGTTGTTCTCGAGGACAATGAAGATTGTGGCCGCGCCTTCATTGTCGGCGAAGGGGAAGCCGTTCAAATCGCAGAGCGCGAGTCTCAAACCAAAGCAAAAATGAGTGCTGTGGCTGTCGCGGCCGTGGTTCACGTCCTGCTAATTCTTCTTCTCATGTTTGTCATCGTAGCTGCACCAGCGCCGACGCCGCCGCAGATTACGGTCGCTTCGATTCCTAACGATGAAGAAGTGGCAATCGAGAATCAAACTCTTGTTCAAAACACACAGAAGACAGCTAGCGCAGCTCCGCCTACTCAACCCGTCATCACCAGTGACGCATTCTCAAATATCATCGTGCCTGATAATTTCGAGATGAACACTGACCTTTCTATGATCGCCATGTCAGACAACGACATTGGATTCGGCATCTCTATGAGCGGATTTGGAAGCCCCTCAAATATGGGAGCCATTCCCGCTGGGATGCGTTCTCGATGCACAGCATCTGAAAGGATGCGCCTGCTCCGAGAAATGGGTGGAGAGGATCGTGCAGAACGCGCTGTCCGAGATGGACTTGAATTTCTTACTTCCCAGCAAAACCCCAAAACAGGAGCTATTGGAAAAACTTTCACTGCGGGAATGACCGGCCTTTCGCTTCTCGCCTACCTCGGTCATTGCGAAACTCCCGCATCTCCTAAATTCGGTGATGCGGTCGTCAAAGCCGCTATGTATCTCATCGAAAAGTCGCTAAACAACAGTGGGCTGATGACCAACGGTGAAAATGGCAACCACCAAGCCTACGAACACGCCATCGCCACCTATGCTCTCGCCGAGCTTTACACCATGACCAGAGAAAGTGGTCGCGAAATACCTAGGCTAGAGTCCGTCATCAGAAAATCGGCTGGCATCATCATTAGTTACCAGCGGGGAAATGGTGGCTGGCCCTATTTGGCCCGTGAAAACAGCCACGACGACCTCTCCGTTTCAGGCTGGAACATCCAGGCGCTCAAAGCTGCCTACAACACTGACATCAACATTTCAGGTATCGACCGGGCTCTTGACAGAGCCACTGAAAATTATTTGCCAGCTATCCAGGATGCCAAGGGAGCCTTTAAGTATCGGCCAGAAGACGATCTCGGCAAACAATCACTTACCGGTGCTGCCCTACTCGGCATGCAGATCTGGAAAGGCCACGGGAGCGCTTCCTACAAAAAAGGCTATAGCTACCTGAAAGGTCGGCTCAAAAATCCAGCACTGACTGAAGGAGGCCACGGACTTTACCAGCCCTATTACAACACTCAGGTATTTTTCATGGAGGGTGGACAAGACTGGGAACACTACAACGAAATATTCCAACCAAAGCTTCTCGATGCTCAAAACGAAGATGGTTCCTGGCTCGGCGACGGTAATCGGGAAGATTACCGCATCATGAACACAGCTTGGGCAATTCTCATGCTGGAAGTATACTACCGCTACCTCCCTACCACCGACAAAATCGACCTGATAAAAGGCGAATAGCGAACTAGGCGCTGCAACTGCTTAGAAGAAATTACCTGGTATTTCAGTCGCGGTGGTAAAAGAGGCTCTTTCAAAGCGGCTGCAGCGAGCGTAGACTATAATATGGCTGGTGAAGTGATTACAAAAAACTACCAAATTACACAACTGACTGATGTTGCACCTACTCCCTGCCCGTGCGGCGAGGCGAGGCGTGCTTTCATCAACGATAAAAACACCGTCGCGTCGATGCACATTGTTGACATCAAGCAAGATAGCGAACTTCACTTTCATAAAAAAATGACAGAACTCTACTACATCCTCGAAGGCAAAGGCCACATCGAGCTTGATGGGGAGGTCCACTCTCTGTCCCCTGGCACCGCAATCCTCATCAAGCCAGGCTGCCTTCACCGTGCCGTAGGATCCGACTTGAAAATTCTCAACGTGCCCATTCCGAAATTTGACCCCGAAGACGAATACCTCGCCTGACCTGTAATTTACTGTCATCATGGAATTCAGCCCGATCGACGAAATCATCGCCGACATTAAAGCCGGCAAACTTGTCATCATCGTAGATGACAAAGACCGAGAGAACGAAGGGGATCTCGTCTGCGCAGCGGAGAAGATCACCCCCGATATGATCAACTTTATGGCAACCAACGGCCGTGGCTTGATCTGCGCCCCGCTCCTTCCTGAAGCCACCGAGAGGCTCGGGCTTCCTTTAATGGTTCGACGAAATACCGAATCACATGGCACCAACTTTACCGTCGCTGTTGATGCCGCCTCCGGCATCACCACCGGTATCAGCTCAGCTGACCGGGCTAGGACGGTGCAGATTCTGGCCAACCCACTGGCGGAGCCTGGGGATCTCGTTCGACCGGGACACATTCTTCCGCTTCAGGCCATGCAAGAAGGTGTGCTTCGCCGAGCCGGCCACACCGAAGCCGCTGTCGATCTTGCTCGCCTTGCAGACCTTCAGGCTGCAGGAGTTATCTGCGAGATCCTAAACGAAGATGGCACCATGGCCCGACTGCCCCAGCTAACAGAGTTCGCCGAAAAACACTCTCTGAAAATTGGAACGATAGCCTCTCTTATCGAATTCCGACGCCGTGAAGAAAAGCTAGTGCAACGAATCGAAACAATAAAAATGCCAACCGACTTCGGTACGTTCGATCTGGTTCACTACGCCAGCCGAATCAACCCTACCGAGGAGCACCTGGCACTTGTAAAAGGTAACATTGACCCCGCTGAACCCACCCTCGTTCGGGTCCACAGCGAGTGCCTTACCGGTGATGTTTTCGGCTCTCGTCGCTGCGACTGTGGTAGCCAGTTGCACAGTGCCCTTGCCCAGATTGAGGCCGCCGGAAAAGGCGTTCTCGTTTACATGCGACAGGAAGGCCGTGGCATCGGACTCGCTAACAAAGTACGTGCCTACAAACTGCAGGAAGAGGGCCTCGATACGGTTGAGGCTAATGAGCGGCTTGGATTCGGTTCGGACCTTCGCGATTACGGCATGGGAGCCCAGATTCTTCACGATCTTGGCGTGCGCAAAATTCGTCTCATGACCAACAACCCCAGAAAGGTCGTTGGTCTCGATGGGCACCAGCTTGAAATCGTCGAGAAAGTCCCCATCAAGATCACCCCAAATCCGCACAACGAACAGTATCTCAAGACGAAACGAGACAAGCTCGGGCACATCCTGTAAGCTAATTGAACCATGTCAAAAAGCGCTCCAGAAGCCCCTGTAACTACCTCCCAAGCAGGCTCAATCTCTATTATTGCTAGCCGCTACAACGGTAAATACACCGACGCCTTGGTCAAATCCGCCAGTGAGACTCTGGCAAACCTAGCCCCGGATCTTGAGGTGAAGGTGACTCGCGTGCCTGGAGCTTTCGAAATCCCGGTGGTGGTCGAAGCGGTTGCCTGCAGCGATGTTCAACCACTTGCCATCATCGCCCTCGGTGTCATCATTCGTGGCTCTACTGCCCACGCCGACTTAATCGCCCAGTCAATCACCCAATCACTCCAAGAGACCGGCATTTCCCATCTGGTTCCTGTTATCCACGAAGTCCTGCTTGTCGAAAATTCTGAGCAGGCAGAAGCGAGGTCGATCGGTGATGAATTGAACCGTGGTCGCGAAGCAGCAGAAGCAGCGGTTGCAATGATCGAGGTCATGGGTGATGTCCTTTGATTCTGCATGAGCGACACGATTGTATTTCTTGATCGCGACACGACGGATCGAGGAGACCTTGATCTCTCCGAACTGGAATCACTCGGCAACGTTGTATACCATGGTATCACTCGCCCTGAAGAAATCAGCGAGCGTATCGCCGTGGCAAATATTGTCCTAACTAACAAAGTTGTGATTAAAGGCGAAGAGATGGACGCGGCTTCTGATTTGAAGTTGATCCAGATCGTTGCCACCGGAGTCAACAATGTGGATCTCGACGCCGCCCGTGAGCGCGAACTGGCCGTCTGCAACGTTAGTGGCTACAGCACTGAATCGGTCGTCCAACATGTCTTCGCTTCTCTGCTCAATTTGGAGACCAACGTTCACCGTTTTGCGTCAGAAAAACACCTCTGGCCAAAGTCACCCATCTTCACTCGGCTTAATTACCCGATCAATGAACTCTCCGGCAAAACTCTCGGCATTGTCGGACTGGGAGCGATTGGCAAAGCCGTGGCTCGGGTCGGCACTGCCTTTGGCATGAAGATCGTCGCGCTGGCGCGCGAAGGCGGAAGCACAGGCGCAATACCTCGTCTCCCGGCGAAAGAATTCTTCGCTGTTTCAGATGTGGTGACTCTCCACTGCCCGCTGACACTCGATACGCATCACTTCATCAATTCTGAAACGCTCGGTATGATGAAGAATTCAGCCATTTTAATCAATACTGGACGTGGTGATCTCATCAATGAGCCTCATCTCGTAACAGCGCTGGAAAATGGAACCATTCGAGCCGCAGCAGTCGACGTCGTCACGCCCGAGCCACCTCCAGTCGACCATCCTCTCATTGCAGCTGCTCTCAACAATCTCTTGGTTACGCCACACACCGCCTGGAGTTCGCTTGAAGCGCGGCAGCGATTAGTGGACAAGATCGTAGATAATATCAAAGCTTTCCGCCGAAGCGAGAAGCTGAATCGAATCATCTAATCGCCGAACCGTCAGTGACCAGACACCCTTACTCTTCAGCTGGAACCGGTAGTGCTCTGGCGGGAGCCAAAATCGAAGAAGAATCTGTCTCTGCACCAGTCTCGGGAACTTCAGGAACCGGCAACGCAGGTTCCGACTCTTCGATTGGAACGACCGCTTCACTATCTCCCTTATCAGGCAATGGCAGGTTTTTGATTATCCCGTCGACTAACCCGTTTCCTTCAGACGGGGCACCCTCACTACCGATGTTCTTCTGTAATTGATCCGAAACCATTTTCGCCAAGTCTTCTTCGCCCCCAATCAACCCTTGGAGTATCTCCATGGTTTCGGCTGAAGTTCCTAGAAGAGAACTCAGTTCTTCAGCAGCAAACTCAACAGGAAAACGCTTCAGCTTTAACGAAGGTTTCATCCACGGCCCTTCGCCTTCAATGATCACTTCCTTACCCTCCAGCGGCGTGCCGGTCACAACGGTTGGATCCATACTTGCCCTCGCCGTGAATTTCGTGGTCTCTCTCTTAAAGTTGACGTTAGCATCCATCAAAACATTGGCTCCCACCTGCGTTACAGTCAGATCG
>DCQY01000035.1:0-11566 GCA_002323995.1 Akkermansiaceae bacterium UBA1506
CGCGATCTTCGGCTTGAGTTGGTTAAGATTAAATTTCTGTTAGGTAAAGATGCTGATGCTGATCAGGATTTTCAGACGGCGACCGCTGGGATGACCCCCGAAGAGTCATCAAGGGAAATTTTGGACCTTCAACGCTACCTAAGAAGCATTGAGCGGAAAGACGCTGCGTCGCCTTACCTTGGCCAATATCTGCGGCGCCATCCGGATCGGCTCGACGTGGCAAGAGAGCTTATTGAGATTCGCTTATCGGCAGGAGAGCGCGCGGCGGTTGAAGGCTTGGTTGACTCGCTTGATTCCGCTTCAGCGGCACCAGAAAATATCGCAGACTTAGTCGAATATCTTCTTTCGGAGGATTTGGTTTCCGGCGCTCGTGCTATCCTTGTGCGAAGATTAGAGAAAACTCCCGGTGATTTTACTCTCGGGTTGCTTTTGATTCAAGTTCTGGGCGAACTGGGTGATCGACAATCTGTGGACCGTCATATTAACTTGATGCGTGATAAGACCGATTCACCTGAGAAGTATGCTGCCTGGCTCGACGTCTCAATGAAAGCACAGTCGCGCCTTGAATTGTTGTCCAGCTTCCTCAAAACAGAGCAGCAACGATTTTCTTTTGCCGAGGGTGAGTGGTCTGACGATAAGGCGGAAAAGTTTTTGACTCTTTGTGAGGGTGCCAAAAGCAGGCTCTCCAACGAAAATATTATAGCTCTTCTGAAAGAGCGTTTAGCGGACGACGGTCTAAGTGCGCCGTTGAAAGCTCGCTTGCAGAGCTTTTTGCTCGGGTTACTTGAATACTTGCCTGAATCATCCGGGGAGGCTGTGGCTCTTTTGACCGATCTCGCAAAGACGAGTCCGGATGCTGCCCCGGGATACGATCTAAGAAGAGCTCTGGTATATCACCGTTCTCAGGAAATCGAAAAAGCACAGAATCTTATTGAGCAGATCGACGCCGATCAAATCATTCAGGTCAACGCGTTGAGAGAAGCGGTGGAATTACTCCTGAATTACCGATTTCTCGACCAAGCCGTCGATTTTCTCGCTCGAATTAATGAACTTGAGCCAGAAGATGTTTTCAGCTGGTCGAGGCGTTTGAGCCTTCTGGCAACCAAAGGCGAGGAATCCGAATTTCGCGAGGTAACAAGGGGTCTCATCCAGGGTGACGAAGGCGTGAGATTGCACCCTGACTCCGTTAGTCACCTGAACAGCCAATTGATTCAGTCCTATTGGCGTTCGCTCGCGCGCCTGTTTTCCTCAAATCAGATTGAAGGAGCGCTGCCTCTTTTGTCTTCAATCGAACGCGAAGTTCAGCCACTGGAGCAAAGAGCATGGGTTGAATGGGCCAGATTTGTGGTTCTCGCAAAACTCGGGAGACAGCCGGAAGCAGATGCGGCGCGCGAACGCTTCGCCGAGATTGTCGCTAATGGCAAACTTCGCGAATTACGTTTTCCAGACGGCCTCTCTCTTGACGTTAGTGCTGCCACAAACTTTCAACTAGGATCGACGCCATCTTCCGACGATAGAGGACCTGCCGAGACAGGTTTCCTTGCGAGTAAAACCGAACTCAGGTGGGGATTTGAAATCCCCGAAGGAAGCCGCATACAAACGTTTTGGAAGGGGAAGGAAAGAGTGCTGGTAGTGGACGACTTTAATTCTGTTTACGGTATCGAAAGCAGAGAGGGGCGGCTTCTTTGGAAGAAACCAGGATTATCGAAACGGGGAAAGAAGAGGGGGCGCCCACCTTCATTTCGGGAATCACCGTTTGGAGCGGGTCCGGATAGCTATTCCGCTTCGCCTGGCGACCGCGCGCGGTTGGTTCACGGTTTTGCTGCAAGCGATCGCAGATTTTTTCTTGTAGAGCAAGGGCGACTGAACTGCTACTCGACCATCGATGGGGCGCTGATTTGGTCCTCTGAAATACCTGTTCCTCCGCGTTCGACAGGGTCCTCTGGTGACGACAGTAATATTATAGTGGTCTCGGATAAGATGGCTATCGTTTTTCTTCCACGATTGCAAGCCGCCGCCAGTTATGAGCTTAATGGGGGCAAACTGCGCTGGTTGCATCAACCTAAAATTGCGGAAACTAGATCCAGCGGCGTTAATTCACTCAATTCAGGTGCACAGATTTCAAATGGTAGAGTTCTGCTCTACGGGGCGGAAGTAGAGATTCTTAACGCCGAGACCGGCAAACAAATCTGGAGTTTGGATCCCGGTAACTTGTCGGTGCTTCCTGTTGATTTGAAGCGTGATCGAGGTGAAGAACTTTTAGATGGCGAAAATCTGACAGAATCGCTCGATATGACTTCCATCGAAGTGTTCGATGCGATCAATTCTGTCCCGGAACTTTCAACTACGCTCTTTTTTGAATCGCGCGAGATTGGGGCTATTGTCAGCCCTGCAGCCTATTGGGCGTTTCGTCGGATCGAATCACCGGAACCATCCTTTGCCCATCTTAGCAGGGAACACCTGTGGCTCGGGTATGGGGATGTTATTCGAAAAATCCCGACCGACATTCCCTTGGGGGGTGATCAACTGAAGGCGGCGGGAGCATTCTTGGGAGAGAGCGGTTCACATGGTTGGTTCATCGAAGAAGGCCTCCTCTACCATACTGACTTTGTAAGGAGACGGACCTATACGGTTGAAGTGGCAGATTTAGGAGCTGAAGGTACGATTCGCGCTCTAATGGTCGGAAGCCAGTTGGTGGCTAGAGGGACGCGAGGCTTCAAAGTGATCAACGCGTTGACCGGCCGAGTCGTTGGCCAAGCCGACTGGAGTGAGGATGTCATGGATTATCTCGCGTCCTCCGGGGTTGATCTATCGCCTGGTTCGGGTGATAGCTTCCTCACCTGGAGAGGGCGTATCACAACGAGTGGCCCAAGGGCTTCGTTAATTTGTCGCCCTCTCAATGACATTGCTCAAGATGGCGTCTATTTGACCAGCTTTCAGGAACGTGTCTTGATATGCTTGGAGGCAGCCAGAGAGGGCGCAGTCGAAACAGTTCAACCGGATCTCGATGTGGAGAAGCGATAGTTCATGGGAGAAGGACCGCTGACAGAATCCAACCATGATTTGTTCGACCCAGAGTTTCTGGATCGCCTTCGGGCAATTTTTCTCCGTCTAAAGAAGCGGAAAAAACTCCGGAAGAAGGGGATACAATCAACCATTGCGACTGGATTTACTCGAGAATTCAAAGGGTTTCGCCACTACACTCCACGTGACGACTATCGAGCAATTGACTGGCAACTTTTCGCACGCCTCGACCGCCTCTTCATTCGGCTCTACGAAGAAATTCAGGAGCTTCATGTCCATATCGTTGTGGACACGAGCGCTTCGATGAGTCAGCCGTTCTCGGAGAAAAAACGAACCGCCCAGAAACTCGCGGTGGCTCTCGGCTACATGGGGCTTGTCGGTCACCATCGGGTCAGTCTCTATTCAGCTGGCGAATCCGTTTCGGATCCGATGGCACCGCTAAAAGGACAGAGTAACCTTCAGCGGATTCTAGATTTTGCAGGTAGCCTCAAGTTCGAAGGAAAGACCAATCTCACGCAGGCGTTTCAGGATTTTAGACCAAGCCGCCGACGATATGGCATTATTTTCGTTATCTCTGACCTCTACGGTCGGGAGATTGATGAAACAACCAAGTCGATCAAGCAAGCTAGCCTATGGCCGGGTGAAGTTCATTTTCTTCAGGTTTGTCATCCGTGGGAGGAGGATCCCGATCTCGACGGTGAGATAGCGTTGCTCGACGTTGAAACGGGAGAGGAAAGGAAACTCTGGTTCACACCTCGTGACCGGAAACGCTATCAGGATTGCTACCGGCATTTCCTCGAAGGGATTGAGAAAGAATGCCAAGCTCGCCATATCGACTATCAGCGCTGGCGGACTGATTATCCTTTCGATGATCTGTTTCTCGACCTTCTTTCGCGAGGCTCTGCCCTTGGTGCAGGATTATCGTAACCCAATAAGTGGATGCAGTTTCTTTCTCCGCAGTTTCTCTATTTGTTAGTGCTTTCCGTAATCCCGATTGCGCTCTACCTCTTCCGGCGCAAGTCGAGGACCTTTGATGTCTCCACGCTAGTATTCTTTAAAACGCTAGCCTTGGAGCACCAAGAGTCGGCTTGGCTTCGTCGACTTAAGAGATTGTTGTCTTTTCTCCTGACGCTTCTAATGCTGATCCTCCCTGTCTTTGTGCTGTCACGATTATTGCCAAATCAGGATGATTCTGAAAACCTTAGTTCAATTGTCATTCTTCTGGATCGTTCTGCTTCTATGGGGATCAAGGATGATAGTGGGGAGAGCCGCCTCGATGAAGCTAAAAAACGGATTCGTGCAAGGCTAGAGCGTGTACCACAAAAAGTTGGAGTTTCGCTGGTCGCCTACGACGCCCGTCCTGAAGTAGTGCAACCCAGAACATTTAGCCGCAGAGAATTGGTATCCCGTCTTGATGCTTTGCAGGTGCAGGCGATCGCAGCACGGCCCGAAGAAGGGCTCGAAACAGCTTCGCTTCTTGCAGGCCTTGAAAGGCCTTCAGTAATCTGGCATGCCAGTGATCGCCCTTTCGGTGAAAATTTGAGCGATTCAGAACCGTCTCTTGAGTTCCTCGATGTGGCCCTACCTGAGGTTAGCAATCCAGGCATCATCGGATTTCAACTCAGATCCGCTCCACTTCAGCACGCTGTTTATGAAGCTTATGTGCAGGTAGCTTTAAATGACGAGGCGAAAGAAGAATCTACGGTGAGGGTTGAGATTTCGGTTGGCGGAGTGCCGAATCAGTATCGCGATGTTGATCTCGCCCCGGGGAACCGCGTTGGATTATCTTTTAGAGTTAAAGGAGTAAGCCGGCAGATCCTGAAAGTAGAGTTGCAGAGCGAGTCCGACCCATTTCTTCTTGATAACGAAATTTTGGTCCCTCTGCCTGAAGCAAGGCCAGTACTCGCAGCCTGGATCCGACCCGATGAAATGGAGGATCCTTTTACTAGGCTAGCTCTCTCTGCGATCCAGGAATCTGGGCGCTTTGAACTACTAAAGGGGAGTCCGGAAGCGTGGCCATTATCCGAAGAGGTCGATGCAATTATCTTCGATGGCTGGCTACCTGAAGAATGGCCACAAACAATACCCGCGATCGTAATCAATCCGCCAGCATCCTCCGGCCCAATACTTTCAAAGCGACTAAGTTCGCCTATTCCTTTCGATGAAATTCGGGTCGGAAACGCGGAGCATCCGCTTCTCTATCGAATTTCCACAGGGCGGATGGCGTTAACTCAGACCGTGCTTTTCGAAACCGCAAATACTTTGGAACCTTTATGGTTCGCAGGTGACGAAACAATTCTCGCAGCAGGGGAAGTCAAGGGGCAGCGCTTGATTCTGATGGGTTTCTCTCCCGGGCTTTCTGAAAGATTGCCTTTAACGGCCTCATTTCCATTGTTGATCGGCAATGCGCTACTCTGGTGTGTTGAAGAGGCCAGTGAGAGAGTGATGCTACCCCTCTACGCTTCGGGTGACCTCGTTGAGGTTGACGGCGGTTCAGTCAACTGGTTTGAGGCGAGCTCTACTGGGCTCAGAAATCGTGAACTCCCTCTTTATTCTGACGTTTTAATGATGGATCGGCCAGGTTACTGGGAAACGGATTCTGGCCAGACAGGGGCGTCTTATCTGCTGAGCCCAAGCGAATCGAATCTGCCTATTAAAAATCCCGTCACCAATGAACTAACTTTTGCAACAAATACAAAAGGAGCGGCAAGCCTTAAGAGTTGGCTGCTTGCCATTCTGCTGATTATTCTGTTGGCTGAATACTGGCTCTTACATCGTTTCGCATTTTATTAATATGGATTGGTTGTTGCCACAAATATTGTTGTTGGCTATTCCGGCTCTCATCGCCCTCCTTTGGGTCGATCGACGATCTTGCCATCCCATGCAAGTGGGACGGCGACGCGCCCTGCTAGCAACTCGTGCGCTTATGATCACCCTAGCGCTGCTTGCGATTGCTTCTCCGGCCCGTTTGATTAAGTCGACCCAGCAAGCAGTCGTTTTTGTTCTCGATTACAGTCGCAGTGAGGGTGATTCCGGCCTACTCCGTGAATACGAGGCAGCTAGGATAATTCGGTCGTCGCTTCCTTCCGGAATTCCTATCGGAATTGTGGCGGCTGGCTCCGAACCGAAACTAATTCGTTATCCGGACACCGGAGAGATCAAGTATGAATCTGAATCGGCGAGGGAGATGCTTGAGAAGATTGGTTCAGGAACCAACTATGAAAGGGCGATAAAACTGGCTGGGGGGCTTTTCCCGGCAGGAACTGCCCGTCATATAATTATTGTTGGAGACGGGGTTGAAACGGAGGGATCTCTCAAAGATGCAGCTAAAGAATCTTCGTTGGCAGGAATAAAACTGCATGCTCTTGGAGTTGCAGGAGAAGCTCAGCCTGATGTTCGGGTGAGTCGTCTGCAGACCTCACAGTCCAGATTAAGCGAAGGAGCCACCCTCGAATTAGCGGCCACGGTTGAGAGTTCAATGTCAGGATTAGCTAAGGTTCGATTGTTTGAAAATGGTGTTGCCGTAGACGCTAAGAGTTTACCAATTAAATCGGGAGATGTTCATACGGTTGGTTTCACTCGCTCGCCCGAGAAAAGAAATATCTATAACTATCGAGTGACCGTCGAGGGCTTTGAGGGGCAGGATTCTCTCCCGGAAAATAATGAGGCACTTGCGATTGTCGATGTTCGAGGTAAGCCACTATTTCTCTACGTGGAGGGTGAAGAAGACCAGGCACGCTATCTGTCTGGCGCCATGGAGAAGGAGGGGATCCGGCTGGAAACCATCACTTCAAACGCCCTGCCTTCGTCACTGCAACAACTAGCCGGATACGACGGCATCATTCTTTCTGATATAGCGGCGCATCGACTCGGCGACGTTAAAATGGATGTCATTCGCGATTACGTCGAGAAGCTTGGAGGGGGATTGATCATGATCGGCGGAATGAATTCTTTCGGAGTGGGTGGATATTACCGAACGCCCATCGAAGAAATTTTACCGGTAAAGTTAAAGGCACCCGACCAGGAGGAGCTTCAATCCTCCGCGCTTGCGCTTGTCATGGACCGTTCCGGTTCAATGTCAGGGCAAAAGATTGAAATTTGTAAATCTGCTGCGATCGCAACTGCTGAATTACTCTCTCCGGATGATTATATAGGCATCTATGCTTTCGATTCTCAGGTTCACGAAATTGTCCCAATGACTAAGGTGACATCAACGAGTGCAATAGCTAGTCAGATTTCACTTTTGGGATCAGGAGGAGGCACGAATATTTATCCCGGGATGGCTCTAGCAAAAGAGTCCCTCACCGAGGTTAACGCAAAGATTCGTCATATGATCGTCCTGACCGACGGTCAGACCTCGGGCCAGGGATATCAAAGGCTGGCATCACAATGCCATGCGGAAGGAATTACGATTTCGACCGTCGCTGTCGGGTCAGGTGCTCAAATCGGGTTACTTCAATCAATTGCCGCGGCTGGAGGCGGCCAAAGCTACATCACGATGGATCCGACGGCTATCACGAGAATCTTTACTCAGGATACGATGACGCACACTGGTCGAATGATTCGAGAGGAAGCTTTTGAGCCGAAGTTAGCTGAGCCTCACCCCATGTTGAAAGAGTGGAACGAAAGTTCGACGCCACCGCTGTTAGGTTACGTAAAAACAAATCGTCGAGCTACAGCGCAGGTCCCCCTCGTTACCGATAAAGGCGATCCACTATTAGCGCATTGGCGATTCGGATTAGGAAAGGTCACGGCATTTACTTCTGACTGTAAAACTCGCTGGGCAGCGCTTTGGGTTTCAGAGTGGGATGGATATGCTCGCCTTTGGTCACAGATTCTGCGTGAGTCTGCACGCCCACCCCAAGGTACGAATATGGATTTACGCCTCGAGCAAGACGGAAGTGAAGTTACCATGCTTGTCGATTTAATAGAGAATGCTGCAGCTCGAAAGAACGGAGCTCGTGTCAAGGCGGAGGTTTTTTATATCTCAGCCTCTGCTCTGGGATCAGCAATGGATGATGTAGTGGAAGTGGAATTTGAACAGGAGGGGCCGGGACTCTATGAGGCCAGCTTCAAACCCAAGGAGCCTGGAGCCTATCTCGTTCGCGCGCGGGCAGGGGCTCAATTGGTTAGCGCAGGGTATGTTTTCAACCCTTCTAACGAAGTCGCCACAGGGAAGGTGGACGGGGACGCGCTGAAAACTGCTTGCGACCTGACGGGCGGCACCTATCTCAATTCGTCAGCAGATGAACTCACGCTGAGCGGTAGCGAAGTGGCTCGATACATTGAGCTTTGGCCTCTAATTTTGACATGCCTCTTAGCTATGTTTTTCGCTGACTTGGCCATCCGTCGCTGGGAAAATGTGATGGGTGTCGTTGAGTATCTGGCTCGTCCGAGCCGAGTTTCAAACAGTTGAAGATTGGGAGGGTGATACCTCTTTGTCTTGCAAAGGCTCTAGAGGAAAGCGCCAACAAAGAATCATTCCGAGCCCATCCGACATTGAACGCTTGCCGTCGGCGGAAAATGAAATCGGCAGTAGATTGATGAAGGAGCCTAAGAGTGCAGCTACAATCAAACTTTGAACGGCAATTATTGGAATTTCGCTAGTTCGCTGAAGTAATGATTCTGGTCCGACGAAGTAGACGAGAACTGCTGAAAGGAGCAGTTCGGCACCTGGACCTGCCGCATAAATACAGAAGTGTTTGAGTCGAGGAGCGATATAATCGGTTTGCTGAGGAAGCACAAAGCCGGACAGAGGAATGCTGCGGAATTCTATTGAGGTATGCCCGACCTTGAAGCCATACCTTCGGCGTCCCGAGCCGATCACGATTTGGGAAACTTTCCATCCAACTGCCCGAGCGATAGCGGCGTGAGCAAACTCATGGATAACAAGAAGTAAAATCCATGCAGCTAGAAAGAAAGGCACACTGAGCTTGCGAGGATTGTAGTCAGAAAACAAATCGACACATAGGAACAGTCCGAAAAATAAGGACAATATCAGCGTGACCCCAAACTCGTTCGAGGTCTTCGGGCTGCGCTCGGGAGGGTTTGTTATCGGATTTTCCTCCATAAACCTTAACTACCAAAGCAAGTCATAAACACCAATCAGTCTTTGCCTGTTTCACGGGTAGGGCGATCATTGAATGACTCATTAGATCGATCATTAACCGCCGGTTCCGTCTCAACACGGAGAAACTGGACTTGGCGAATCGAGCGCTCGTCGGCCTCGACGATGGTCACCCGGTAGCCATCAAGTTGAATGACTTCGCCCGGTTCTAGAATTCTCCCGGCAATACTTGTTAGGTAGCCACCAATGGTGCTGACGTCGCGGTCTTCGAGATCTAACTGATCAACGTGATCTTCTAGTTCGTGAAGCGGGTAGCCGCCTTCAACAAGAAAAGAACCTTCATCCACGAATTCAATTCCTGGGACTTCTTCTTCATCAAATTCGTCATGGATCTCACCGACGACCTGGTCCAAAACGTCATCGAGCATGACAAGGCCGACTGAACCGCCAAACTCGTCGACGACCAGTGCAATATGGGCTCGCTTCGTGAGAAACACCTGAAGCATCTCATCAAGAGGCAGTTTTTCAGAAACTCTCATTAAATCGCGTTTTGCCGCGAACAAGTTCATTGATTCACGCTGCATCTCCCGAAGCAGGTCCTTGATGTGGATTAAGCCTAGCGTTTTATCGAGATGCCTATCCACGAGTGGGAATCGGGTATGCTTCGATTCGAGTGCAACGTCGAGGTTCTCGCGAAAAGTGCGATGGACGTCCAAAACAATCACATCGCTGCGCGGTGTAATAATATCCCTTACGCATAAATCGTTGAGCTCAAGGGTGTTAGTAAGTATTTTTTGCTCAGTTAGAGTAACTTCCTGCGCGCGACCCGTTTCTTCCACCAAATAACGCAATTCATCCGCTGTGTGGTCAATTTGGGCAAAATCAACCGGCTCGAGTCGAAAAATCACCTTTAAGATGAAGTTCGAGAATTTCTCCACAAACCAAACGGGAATGGCCACAAATAGGTAAAAAAAGCGCAGAGGTTGACCGCAGGCAATAGCAACACCGACGGGACGCTGAGCGCCAAGCGCCTTTGGAAGGAGTTCGCCGATAACCAGACTTAAAAGGGTCAGGGCAGAGACTGAGAACAAGAAAGTTGTGATTCGGATAGCGACCAAACTGAAGCCAGCCGGCGAGAGCAGGGGATATAACCAACCTGAGATCACGGGCTCACCTAGTGCCCCAAGAACAATTCCTGAAGCCGTAATTCCGACCTGACATGCGGCCGAATAAATCCGGGAATGTTCTAAGAGCCTGAGGACCAGGGATGCCCCGGGTCTGCCGCCTTCAGCAGCTTCTTCTAGTTGGGAGGCGTGAACCCGGCCCAGGGAAACATCAGCTGCGACCAGGACGGCATTAACGAGAACGAGAGTCAGCAGAATGACTACTTGAATCCACGGACTCCAGAGATCGAACGAAGCCGCAAGCGCCAGCCCGAACAAAGCATCAGCTACCAGCGGTAGAAGATCGATGGAGTTCATTCAGTAAGTTTATCGGAAGATCCCGAAACGGTACGAACTTAATTCGCGATCGCCGAGTTGCTAACTTAGGCAAGAACGGCTGGATTTCCACCAATAAACAATGGACAAAACAAAGTGCGCGGGAGCCGATCTTCAATGTAGAGCAGAGTAGAGGAAGGCAGGCTCGCAAGAATCCGCGCATATTTTATATTACATATATTGTGCGAAGTTATTGATACTGCGCCTGGTAGCATGCAACGGCAATATCTCTTTCAACTTCCGAAACTTCAGAAATGTTCCACATGGAATCTACTGACCTCGAAGAAATTGATAAATCCGAAATTTTCGCTTTTCTCAGTAACCTTCTCGGAAAAGCCTTGCCATAATTCTCCGTTGAACCAAGCCTCAATTCGATTACCTTTGTTATCTTCTATTGAGCAAAACTTCTCGGTCCAACATTTATCATGATTCGAAACACCCTGTTTTTGCTGTGCGCTAGCACGCTACTTTCCCTCTCAACAGCCGAAGCACAGTTTTCTTTCGGTCGACTTTTCAGCAAAAGTGATCGGCGCATTGATGCTGATACGTATGCCACTCAGCAAGGCGATGCCAATGCGAAACTCGAGAAAGCCATGTCCTATGAAAACGCTGGCAGAGCTCGACGAGCCCGAGACTCCTACAAGTCAATTGTGAAGTCCTATCCGCGGACAGACGCCGCAGCTGAGGCCCAATATCGCTACGCCAAACTGCTCGACGTTTCCGGCGACTTGCGAAAGGCATTCGACGAATACCAGGATCTTATTACCCAGTTTCGCAACACCCCTCACTTTGCAGAGGTCGTGCAGCGGCAGTTTTATATTGCCGAAAAATTAAGGACGTCGAGAAAAAAGGGATTTCTAGGTTTTGGGGCTTCAATTCAACCATCGGTGTTGATCGAGATGTTCAATCAAGTAGCGGACTCCTCGCCTCAAACCGAATTGGCGCCGAAGTCCATGATGAACGTTGCTCAGATTCA